>SKJB01000035.1 GCA_007116145.1 Limnochordia bacterium
GCATTTCACCGCTTAGGCGATGCTGTCGAGAAAATTCGTGGCTATCGCGGGGGGTACTTACCTCGCCAGCGTCGACAAATTGAGCAGGATCTGCGAGCCGGTAAGGTTTTAGGTGTGGTCAGTACAAATGCACTAGAATTAGGTGTGGATATCGGGACCTTGCAGGCTGCCGTTATTACGGGCTATCCTGGGACCATTGCGAGTACCTGGCAACAAGCGGGTCGAGCAGGTCGTGGACATGAGTTATGTGCGGTCGTTATTGTCGCCAATTCTAGCCCACTCAATCAATTTGTGATCAATCACCCTGAATTTATCTTAAGTCAAGGGGCCGAGCAAGCGTTGATTAATCCCAATAACTTATACATCCTTATTTCGCATATTAAATGTGCGGCCTTTGAGCTTCCTTTTAAAGAGGGAGATATCTTTGGGGATCAGGATGTTACTGAGCTACTGGATTATCTTGTGGAAGAAGACGTACTCCGCAAGACCGGGGATCGTTGGTATTGGATGAGTGAAAATTACCCGGCTGTGGATATATCGTTACGTAGTGCTGCCGCCGAGAATTTTGCCATTATTGACACCACAAATGGGACAAGTCAAGTCATTGGCGAAGTCGATCGCTTTAGTGCGCCCATGCTGATTCACGAAGGGGCAATCTATATGCATGAGAGTAAACAATATCATATTGATAACCTTGACTTTGATCGGCAAAAGGCGTATGCCCATCAGGTAAGTGTGGACTATTACACTGATGCAAACTTAGATGTGGAACTAAAGGTCTTGGGTGTAGAGGCGAGCCATGAATTGCCTACAGCTCATCACTATTGGGGTGAGGTGATGGTGGCGGCTAAAACGCACATGTATAAAAAGATTCGGTTCTATACCCATGAAAATATCGGGTGGGGCAAAATAGCACTTCCAGAGTTGGAAATGCATACCACAGCCTATTGGGTAACCAAGCCCATCCAACCCGGTGAGAAAACGGATCGAGAAGCTGTCCAAAGTGCATTGATGGGGATGGCTAATTTGTTATTACATACAGCACCGCTTGAACTAATGTGTGAACCAGGCGATCTAGGAGTTGTTGCTCAGGTGAAATCACCATTTACAGGGTTACCAACTGTATATGTTTATGAGAAATATCCAGGAGGAGTAGGATTTTCTGAGCGGCTCTATGCAAACCACACGAGAATACTTGCCCGTGCATACCAGCTGCTATTGGATTGTCTGTGTGAGAGTGGATGTCCATCCTGTGTAGGACCCATGGATGAGGTGGGGGAATTAGGGAAATTCCAGGCTCGGAGTTTCTTCGAGGAGGTAATGGCGCTTGGATCTCAAAGATAAGTTGCGACGATTTTCAGCAGAAAAACCAGTTAAACAGGAATCTGTCGTTGCATTAGAAACGCAACATTTGACGGTTCAGCGCTTAGGTGGGCAGGAAATCCATAATCAGTATGGTTGTTTTCAACAAATAGACATCCGTTACCCCCTAGATTATGTCCATGGAAGTACGATGATTGGTGAAGCACTAGAGTTGGATCCCGCTTTGTTAGCATTCCTTGCGAAGGACTTGAGCTTGGCCAATATCGATCTGCAAACCTGCTTATTCATTGATACAGAAACCACAGGACTAGCAGGAGGAGCAGGGACCTATGCCTTTTTGGTGGGTACTGGTCGCTTTTATGCGGATCACTTTGTGGTTCGGCAGTATTTAATGCGTGACTTCCCAGAGGAACTTGCGCTGTTGGCAAAGCTTAAGGAGGATTTAGCTTCCGTAAAGACCCTGATTTCTTTTAACGGAAAATCCTTCGATTGGCCTTTGTTAAAGGATCGTTTTGCCATGCATCGTTTTAGGCCTGATTATTTTGCGTTTTCCCATCTGGATCTTCTCCATCCCTCACGACGGATGTGGCGTAAAGCCCTGCCTTCATGTAGCTTAGGCTCGCTAGAGAGTAATATTTTGGGTGTACACAGAAGTGGGGATATTCCCGGTTGTGAAATTCCTCAACGGTTTTTTGACTTCCTAAAAACGGGGAAAGCAGAGTTGCTGAAGGATATTTTGGAGCATAATGTTATTGATATCGTTTCCATGGTAACCTTATATGTTGATTTAGCTTTGCGTGGATCACGATCACCGCTAGATTGTGCATCTTCCTCAGAGGCAGAATGCATTGCAATCTTGCACCAACAAGCGGGGGACTATCCTGCAGCCATTCGTTATCTCCAAACCGCTCTGTGCTTTTCTTTGGACACCTTGACCAAAACACGACTACTAAGTCTATTAGCAGCCATACACAAGCGTCTAGGTCAATTTGAACCAGCAGAGAAAATTTGGTTAGAGCTAATAGTTACTGACAATATCTGGGCGTATGAAGAATTAGCAAAATACTATGAACATAAGAAGAAGGATTTAGGAGCAGCAATAACCATGACGCGCCGTGGTTTAGCGCTAGCGCTTCGGCAGCATTTGGTGCGGGTCCCTGCCTTTGAACATCGCTTGGATCGATTGGAAAGAAGCCAGCAGAAGATCCAAAGACAGTTGTTGGAGCTAGGATAGGGGGGTGGATGAGGACGTCGCTCTAGCTGCCTCGAGGTCTCTTAAAGAGGCAGCTAGAGCGGGTTTCTACTTACATTGTGAACCGAGAAATAAGTTTTGTCATCTCTTCGGAGAGTTTAGCGACTGATTCAGCTGTGGCTGCTAGCTGATCCATGGCTGCAACTTGCTGTTCGGCAGAGGCTGATATCTCTCCAATTCCTGCTTCTAGTTGCTTAGCGGAGCCTGCAACTCCGCTGATAATTTGTACAGTATCGCTGATATTTTCGGTAATTGAGTTGAAATCTACTTTTGTTTTCTCTAGGGCACTAACTCCCCCTTCAACTTTAGTGTTATTTTGGTCAATAACTGATACTGCGCTCAGAGTGCCCTGACGAAGTTCATCCACATTGTGCCTAATTATCCCTACAGAGTTCTGCGTTTGTTCTGCTAGTTTTCGGACTTCATCTGCCACCACCGCAAATCCTCGACCGTGTTGACCAGCCCGGGCAGCTTCGATAGCGGCATTAAGGGCTAGCAGATTTGTTTGCTCGGCAACTGCTGATATGAGATTAATCACATCACTAATTTTATTCGCAGATGACTGCAAATCGCTAATTACTTTTTGCGCAGTTTTTGATGATGAAAGGATCTCTAGCATGGTTTCACCTGTTACATCCATTTGACTTGTGCCCGAGTGGGCTAGTTTTTCCACCCCCATGGCTTTCGTTGCCATTTCTTGGGTGTTCGTATTAACGTCCTTAAGTGTATGGGAGAACTCGGACAAAGACGATACAACCTGGTGCAACGAAGCTGAGTTTTCTTCACTAGATGCTGACATTTCTTGACTTGCTGCCGATGCATTAGCTGTAACAGCGTTAATTGCTTGAATGATTTCTTTGAGGTTGCTAGCCATCCTATTAAAAGCATCAGCTAGCTTACCAATTTCATCTTTCCTTCCAACGTCGGCTAGCGCAGAGAGATCGCCTGAAGCTACTTTATCGGCTACTTCTACGAGCATTTCTATAGGTCTAACAATTCTGTTGGTAAGAATATAGCTTGAAAGACCGATTACAAGCATAACGATGCCAAGGACCCAAAAGACTAATACACGAGCTTGAAACACACCTTGATATGCTTCAGCTACGTCGACCTCAATAACTAGACCGACATGGCCTCCCCCAAATGGGATGGATTGTATAGTCCCTAACACAGGTCTACCATGATAGCTTTGGTATTCCGCTTGTCCCACGTAGGTGAAATTATTGGCAGCTAGAGCAGCTGCAAGCATTGATACAGATTCTGTGTCAATCACACTAGCTGCTATATCCTGATGATCTGGTTGTGACGTTAGTGTATTACTTTGTAATAGCCCAGTTTGATCCACAAGGTAAATGTTCCTACTTGTAAGCGCATCGTCGTTAGTTGGATGTAAAACACTATGTATTTGATTCTGACCAATGGCAAGACCGACAAGTCCTTCTACTGTGTCAGGTCTGCGTGAATCGATAACAGGCACGACTACATAAAGAACATAGTGACCAAGTTCCTCTGCATAGATCCATGGTGACCATGTCGGTTGCTTGGTTTCAAATGCCTCTTTAACAAAACCATACGTAGCAATATCGCCTGTAAGAGTCTTCTTTTTATTGTAGACAATTGTTGTGCCTGCAGCCACAAAGATGTCGTCGTATAGCTGTGGTAATTCCCGTTCTATGCGCGGGATCGCATTCAGCAATATTTGGCTTGTTGAGTGCCAGTTTGGGGAGTCAACGGGAGTGCTATTGAGTATTGGCACGACCATTTCAACATTCGTGTTCATCGCAAGTGTCTCAGCAACTGCTAGTGAATTGTCAAAAACCTCTTGCAGTTGGATGGCTATCGTTTCGGAGAAGGCTTGAGTATCGCTTAAAGAAGTAGTGCGCTCGATTGTCGAGATTCGATTAAACAAGATCATACTGACAAGTAGGGTAGGAATTAGACCAGTAATCAGAAATAATCCGATTAATTGTTTTCTTAAACTCTTGTTTCGTTTTTCATGCTTGGTCAAATTGATTCCCCCATAATACTACAGATTTTCTTTCTTAAAACGATTTACGCTCCGTAGAATTCTCTTACTATAACTCAATTTTCGCTTAATGATTAGCGAGCTTTACGCCTATTGTACCACAGTCTTAGCTGGAATTCAATGTATCTGAGCATTATCACCTGTGTGGGGAGTTTGAAGTATGGTGGGAGTTTAGTGTTCTATTTTTTTTCTTGATTATTGCAACGAGCTATGGTAGAATCAAAGAAATGTATAGTGTATTTGCCGTGAAGGAATGCAGTAGGGTTTATGGTTACAAAACTAGAGAGCAGATCAGTGGGTGCGAGATCTGTAGTACATAAGCTTGAAATTACCATTCTGGAGCAATGGAAGCAAAACTTCCACGGTGATCATCCGTTACTGTGATTGAAGGCATTCTGGTAATAAACAGGAATGTGAATTAAGGTGGTACCACGGGTTTCCCGTCCTTAGCAGGATTAGGAGGCCCTTTTTTATTTGCAGAAAAGGAGTCGAGAAAATGAGTAATGTATTTGATGTATTACTTGAACGGGGTTTTATTGAGCAAACCACCCACGAGTCAGAAATTCGCGAGTTACTAGCTAAGGAGAAAACAACGTTTTATATCGGCTTTGATCCTACAGCCGATAGTCTCACTGCGGGACACTTTCTTACTATTATGGCTATGATACATATGCAAAAGGCTGGTCATCGACCGATTGCATTAGTGGGTGGGGGTACGGGAATGATTGGTGATCCCACGGATAAGACAGATATGCGGAAAATGATGACAGTGGAGCAGATTCAGCATAATGTAAGTGGGATGCAAAAACAGCTATCCCAATATCTTGAGTTTGCCGAGGATAAGGCTGTGATGGTGAACAATGCCGATTGGCTCACTAAGCTCAATTATATTGAGTTATTACGAGAAGTAGGAATACATTTCTCGGTCAATCGGATGCTGACAGCAGAGTGCTACAAATCCCGCTATGAAAAGGGTCTAACCTTTCTTGAGTTTAACTATATGATCATGCAATCGTATGACTTTTTAGAACTAAACAATCGCTACAACTGTGTATTGCAACTCGGTGGTAATGATCAATGGTCGAATATCCTTGGTGGAGTTGAATTAATTCGCCGGATGAATAGCAAACCGGCTTTTGGCATGACATTAACGCTGTTGACAACAAGTGAAGGTCAGAAAATGGGAAAAACCGTTTCGGGAGCTGTCTGGCTAGATCCAAATCGCACGTCACCCTATGAGTTTTACCAGTACTGGCGTAATGTTGAAGACAGTAATGTAGAGCGCTGTTTAGGCTTACTCACCTTCTTACCAATGGAAGAAGTGCGTCGTTTAGGAGCGCTTGCAGGAGCGGAGATTAATACGGCTAAAGCGGTGTTAGCCTATGAAATTACGAAGATAGTGCATGGTGAGACAGCAGCAAATGAAGCACAAGCAGCCGCAAAGGCACTATTTGCTGGTGGGGTAGACAGTGGATCGATTCCAACAACGGAGCTTTCGCAGAGTGAGTTGGGGGATGGTATCGATCTTATTACATTGCTCCACACCGTGGGCCTGATCCAAACTCGCTCAGAGGGAAGACGCCTCATTCAACAAGGCGGTATCTATCTCGATGGGACCCAGATCTCCGAGTTTGATTATGTGGTGACGAAGAAGGATTTTGGCGACAAGGCGGAATTACTTATTCGCAAGGGGAAAAAGGTTTTTCAGAGAGTGGAATTATCGTAAGAAGGAATGCAACTAACCTGCTCAATATGGGTTTTTGCAGCGGATCTTGGGGGAACGGACTGATTAAGGTAAGGAGAAACCAATGCTATTTTACTTGATTAATCGCACCAAAACCGTAAAAGCACTGCGGCGCAAAGCAGGCTATACAGCCACAGAAATGGCGATGCAACTGCAGTGCGAGACTACTGCTATACTCGCAATTGATAGTCTTCCGCTGCGAGGGGTGGATCAAGGCCTACGCGAACGCTTAATTGCCGTCTTTAAAGGTGGAAAACCAAAATACTAGCTAAAGATTAGGAGTATATGGTGGCTTTCGTCTCCGTAGAGAATAACGACAAGAGGGTCAGAAAGGCTCTTTTGTTGTATTACTATTTTTTTTTTTTATTTTATTTTTTTGAGAAGGAATATTGTTAACTAATTGTGAATTAAGACATGAGAGTGTATTGAAAATGTTGGTTTGTTCGATCAAGTATTGGAGGTAGACATGGATATTTTTGTTGCAAGACAACCGATTTTTAATCCCAAACAAGAGATCATGGCTTACGAGATTCTTTATCGATCGTCCCTAGAAGCTAAAACAGCAATGATTAAGGATGAATCCCAGAGTTCTTTGGATGTTATCATCAATAGTTTTTATACCATAGGAATGCCAACATTGACTTGGGGGAAACCTGCTTTTATTAATTTTTCCAACGATTTATTAGAAAATGAAGTCATCGACCAATTGTCGCCGAAAGAAATTGTAATTGAGGTTTTGGAACGAGTGGATATAACGCCGGCATTATTGGCTAGTTGCGAACGGTTAAAGTCCCGAGGGTTTAAAATTGCTTTAGATGATGTAATCAGTTTTGATGCAGTGCAGCCACTTTTGGAGTATGCTGACTATATTAAGGTGGATGTGCAGGAGATCGGTTATGTCGAACAGAAGTACTTATTATCTCGCTTTTCTGGGGACAGTCCGATTTTTCTAGCGGAGAAAATAGAAACACAAGAGCAGTTCGACGAGGCCAAGTCCCTTGGTTATTCGTTGTTTCAAGGTTTCTTCTTTCAAAAACCTGCAATAATCCAAGGTAAGGATATAACGGTTAACCAACTCTTACAAACTGGCCTCTGGCAGGCAATGAGTGCGGAGTCCCTAGATTATAAGGAATTGGAGCAGCTCATTAAGCTCGATCTTGGGTTAACATATCGCCTCCTGCGCTTGGTTAATTCGGCTTTCTGGGGTTTTCGCAAGGAAGTAGTGTCGATTCACCAAGCCCTCGTGATTCTTGGAGAAAACGAAGTTCGCAAGTGGTTAAGCTTCTTACTACTACGAATGAGTTTTAGTCATAAGTGTGACGAGTTAATGAGTAACGCACTGATCCGGGGGATTTATTGTGAATCGTTATCCCAGAGATTAGTGGGTGTTTCTTCCTCGGAAGGATTTTTGCTTGGTCTGTTTTCCTTAATTGATGCAATTCTAGATCAACCTCTTAGTCAGATTTTGGAGCGTATGCCCTTGAGTAATCGAGTGAAGTCGGCTTTAGTGGGAGAAGATGAGAGTCTAGGCATCTTGCTTGCATCGATCCAATGTCTTGAACAGGGAGATTGGCCTGGTTTCTTTGTCATAAATGCAGAACTGCATTGTGCAGGTGAGGTGCTGCAACAGGCTTATATTGACGCTTTAACAAAGGCACAATTAGTTCACGAAGGAGTGTTTTGATGAATTCTCGACGTTTGAGCAATTGTTTCCAATGTAATTGCTGAACTGGGCCGCTTGCCTACTACGGCGGCCTACGGGTGGGTAACCATTATTTCTAGAGGAGCCAGACTATGAAATTTCTGCTTTTATTATCTGCAGTCGATGAAAAGTTCTATACCAGGAAAAAACTAAGGAAAGGACGCTTTTCGTTGCGCTTTCTCTTTTTGATCTCTGCAATACTCTATGGGGCTTTTGGTTATTTGGATTTTTTATTAGCAGGTGACTTTCTGCCGACGTTTCTCTTCATTCGATTTGGTGTGGTTATTCCTCTTCTCCTGGTACTCGTAACCTTTACCTATCACAAGACGTTTCACCAATGGAGTCAACGCATTCTACTCACTAGTTTTATCGTGGCTGGAACTGGTGCCTCCTCTATGCTGATTCTGCTTCCTGATGCCTTAAGCTACTACGGCGGTATGTTCATGATTTGCTTCGGAGGGTACTTCCTGCTAAAGCTCAACACTAGCTATGCCATAGTAGGAGGAATCACAAACTTGGCTCTATTCATTGGTGGCTATGCCATATTTCATGGCGAGATTCCTTTTAATATCTGGTTAGTTGCCTTGATTCTACTTGGTGCCAACATAATTGGAGCCGTCGGCAATATCCAACTAGAACGGAATGGGCGTATTGTCTACCGACAGGAGCGAGAGATTAGAGAAAAAAATCGGCAGTTAGAAGCTAAAGTTCATCAACAACATAAGGAATTGGTGCAAGTTGAGAAGGCGATTGAGTCTACGAGCGAGGCGATTGCAATCTATAGTCCTGAAGGCAAACTCACGTACGCTAACCAAGCCTACGGAAAGCTTATGGCCGCAGCAGACGTCTTTGCAGACAGTGCATATACCAACGGAGAATCGCTCTTTCAGATAGCTATCGAACAAGGATCCTGGAGCGGCGAACAAACCATCACGAAGAAGAATGGCAAAGCTATAGTAATGCTGATCCAAGCTGATGTAGTCCAAGAAGCTAATGGTGAAGTAATTGGTCTCGTAACAATCTACAGAGACATCACGGAACGGAAGGAAGCAGAGAATGAGATCGAATACCTCAGTTTCCATGATGTACTCACAGGCCTGTATAACCGTCGCTTTTTTGACGAAGAGTTGAAGCGATTGGATATTCCGAGAAACCTACCCCTAACGTTGATGATGCTTGATGTAAATGGGTTGAAACTAACCAATGATGCTTTCGGTCATCGAGCTGGAGATAAATTGCTGACCAGAGTAGCCAGTTTGCTACAGAATGTATGCCGTGATGACGACATTATTGCTCGAATCGGTGGAGATGAGTTTGCTATTTTGTTGCCCCAATTAAACGATGAAGAAGCACAGCAATTAACGAAGCGGATTCAGACGGCCATCTCGTTAGCACAAGTGGAAGTTATTCCCCTCTCCGTATCCTGTGGCTGGGGTACGAAAACAGACCCACAGGAAAGTATAACTGACGTTTTCAAAATGGCGGAGGATTACATGTATCGGCATAAGATATCGGATAGGGGCAGCTATCGCCATCAAACCATTCAACTGATTATGCAAACGCTCTACACGAAATCACCGAGGGAACAGCAGCATTCGAAGCGAGTCAGTCAGTTATGCGGCGAAATTGGAACGGCGATGGGTTTGGAAATCAATGAGCTTACTACGGCTGGTATGTTACATGATATCGGGAAGGTAGCCATTAGCGAGAGCATCCTCGATAAAGCCTCTCCAATCACTGATTCTGAATGGACAGAGCTGAAGCGACACCCAGAAGCGGGGTATAGTATTCTCTGTTCAGTCAACGATTATGGTCCTTTAGCTGAGTGTGTACTTGCTCATCATGAACGTTGGGATGGAGCAGGGTACCCGAATGGTCTCAAGGGTGAGGCTATACCGTTGCTTGCTCGAATTATTGCGATTGCCGATTCCTATGATGCCATGGTTAGCACTAGGCCCTACCGAAAAGGGTTAAGCCATGCAGATGCCATGAAGGAGATTGAAGCCTGTGCTGGTTTTCAGTTTGATCCCGCAGTTGCTAAGGTGTTTATTGGGATGATGCAGGAGAGGAAGGCGAACGATGGGGATAGTGAAGCACTCTACCAGAGATCGAAGTGACAGAACCCTACAGCGATTGCGGCTCTTCTCGTTTTTGGTTGCGTTTCTTTACATACTCTTTGGTTTTTTCATGCAGTATGTTCTCAGAGTGGATGACCTTCTCCCATGGTCCCACCGAGTAGCGTTTGCCTTGGGTTTCAGCGGCTTAGCAGCACTATCTCACACCCATTTATTGGTGCGCAAACATATGGCCCTCTTCACCTATGTACTCGGATGCGCTGCTGTGCTTAACGTTCTGTTATTGGGAACACAAGGTGTATTTTCCGCAGGGGCCATCACGGCGCTGTTATTGGTGGTTCCCATGATGAACTTCCTATTCTATCGTTGGAAGTTCTTGCTATCTGCAAACGCACTGTTGTTAGCGGTGGTTGTGGTTGGATTTGCTGCGTCAGACCCGACCTTTGTAGAGCTGTTGCTGTTCCTCGTATCTAGCGCTTCCTTGAGTGGTGTTTCTTTTTGGTTCATCCGCCGCTTGCTCTTTATCGAAGTGGAGTCTGCGACGAATGAGCGAATGTTTCAGAATCTCTTTCGCCACTCGTTAGAAGGTATTGCTATCCATGAGCTTATTGTAGATGACAAGGGAGCGCCAGTCGATTATGTGTTTCTGGAGATAAATCCTGCCTTCGAGAAGTACACCGAACTGAAGAGAGAAGATCTCATCGGAAAACGAGTTACTTCTGTTTTGCCCAGCGTTGATCTGACTGCGTTTATCGCTAAGTATGGTAAGGTTGTCCGCACAGGAGATCCGATTTGCTTTGAGCAATTCTCGGATTCACTGCAACGACACTATCGAGTGGCAGCTTACCCCATGGGCGGGAATCGCTTTGCGACAGCGCTTGAAGATATTACCGATTTGCAGTTTGCGATGGAAGACGCCAAATCAGCACAGAGCATGATAGAGGAGTTACACTCTGTGGCAATACAACTGATTAAGGCTCGCACTGAACAGGAAGTCTGTGAGCTCACGCTAGAAGCAGCGGAAGGGATTCTCAGCTTTGATTTGTGTAGCGTAGGTCTAGTGGATGGTGAATGGTTGCGTGTTCGGTCTGTATCGAGAGAACTAGAGATTATTGATATTCCTCGTACAAGAGGATTAGCAGGCTTGTGTTTGCAGCAAGGAAATTCTATTGTCGTGGCCGATGCACAGAATGATAGTAGAGCGAATCCGTTGAAAGAGTCATATCGTGGAACCATGAGTATCCCCATTGGCAACCGAGGTGTGTTTCAGGCTGTGTCGTATAAGGTGAATGCCTTTTCGTCGGATGATGCTCGTCTAGCTGAGTTGCTGATAACCTCGACCCTGGCTGCGTTGGGAAGATTGGATTTTGAGCTTGCGCAAAAACAGCGTGAAGAACAGTTGGCCAAGCGGGATCGATTATTGACCAAACTGTCCCAGCAGATTCCTGGGGTAATATATCAATATCGCTATCATCAAGACGGTACTTCCTGCTTTCCCTTTGTTAGCGATAGCATTTGGGAGGTATTTGAGGTTAAGCCTAATGAGGTAAAGGATGATGCAGCGATCATCTACTCTCGTATTCACCCAGAAGATTATGACAAATTTGTTTCGTCTATTCGTGAGTCGTTTGCGTCTCTTGCAGTTTGGGAGCTTGAGTACCGAGTTGTTCTCCCCGAGAAAGGATTGTGCTGGGTGCGAGGAGTAGCTAGACCAGAGAAACTTGAGGATGGAAGTGTACTCTGGCATGGTTATATGACCGACATGAGTGACATCAAGCGTATACAAGATGAGCTACATAGCAAGACAGAGGAGCTTGAGCGTTACTTCACATCTAGCCTTGATCTGCTGTGCATAGTCAGTACAGACGGTAGGTTTATTCGCGTTAACCCAGAGTGGGAGAGTACTTTAGGGTATACAGTTTCTGAACTGGAAGGGCGATCGTTTTTAGATTATATTCATCCAGAGGATCTGACAGCGACACTTAAAAACATCCAGCAACTGGATACTACTGATAGGGTATTGAATTTTGAGAACCGTTATCTCTGCAAAAATGGAACGTACCGTTGGCTGGAGTGGCGTTCAACGCTAATAAAAAATACCATCTATTCGGTAGCCCGCGATGTTACAGACAGAAGGCGAATAGAGGATGAGCTAAGAGCGAATGAAGCGGCAAGTAGCTCTATTATTAAAGCAGTGCCAGATGTCATCTTTAGGCTTGATCGATTTGGGAAGTTCCTTGATGTCATCACCTCAGATGATGAAAGGTTGTTTTTATCCAAAGAGGAGTATTTGGGGAGGAAAGTTGCGGATATAATACCACGCGAAGCCACGGGTATAATTATGCAGTCCATCGCAGCAGCTTTTCATACCCATACCCTGCAGACATGTGAATTCTTGTTGGATGTTAGTGCAGATCCAGCGTATTACGAAGCGCGTATAGTTCCGGTTGATGAGATGACTGCATACGCTTTGGTGCGAGAGATCACCTATCGTAAGCAGGCCGAAGAAAAACTAGTTGATTATACTATAGAGCTGGAAATGCGTGGATTTGAGATGGAAAGAGTCTATACTGCGTTGGAAGCGGAAATGCAGAACGCACGCACTGCTCATCGGCGTCTTGTGCAACATCGATTGCCGGCAGCTAAGGGGATATCGTTAGCAGATTTTCACAAGCCTGCTACATATATCGGTGGTGATTTTTTTCAAGTCATCCAACGAGAGGAATTGCTGATCGTGTATGCAGTAGATATTACCGGTCATGGTCTAGAGGGTACTATCTTCGGTCTGTTTGTCAAAGGCTGTATTGAATCCTACATTGATCTAGTACCGAAGTCGGAGCTTAAGCCAGATATGATCCTAGCATACCTTAATACGCAAGTACATCAAGGAGGATACCCAAGCGAATATGCAGTTGCTATCTTCCTAATGGTTATGGATAGCAAGACAAAAGAGCTTATGTTCTCGGCAGCTGGATTTCAGAATCCACCTGTCTTGGTGCATAACGATGGTTCTATGGATATGCTCGCTAGTAAAGGGTTGCCAATCTCTCCAGACATACCAGCTGATGTCATGGAGTTTGAATGCCATACGGTTAACATGCCAGAGAAAGCATTTGTTTTTTTGGCAACCGATGGGATTTACGAACAGCGAAGGGGTAAAGATAGGTACGAGCAGCGCTTGCTAGGGTTACTCAAGCAATATGGGGGACTGCTTCATCGGACAGTAAAAGACTTAGTGACCGCAGATTTCCGTAGCTTCCTGAGCGACCAAGACCAACATGATGATGTGACATTCCTAGTCTTATCAACCGAGGATTTCGATGGACATACCTTGCCTTCATCGTGGGATTCGCTAGATACTGTAAGGGATCTTGTGCTTAGCTATTACAAGGACCATTTCGAGTGTGAGACTATGGTGATGGCTGTTCATGAACTCGTGGCCAACGCTATCGAGCACGGGAACCGGTTTGATGAGGACAAGAAGGTCCGCATGTTCTTATCGGAAAAAGTGGTTGTGGTGGAAGATGAAGGAGAAGGTTTTGATTGGCGAGCTAGACTAAGAAATGAAGTGAGTCTAGACTTGGATCAAGAGAGGGGTCGAGGAATCGCTATGACGCAGATGCTCATAGGAAAGCTTGTTTACAATGAGAAAGGGAATCGAGTGAGTCTCCTCTTAAGTAGCTGATGCTAAGGATATTACCCCTCTGCTAATTGCTTGTGTTCGCTTACATCCCGAACCTGGAAGTTAGATTCTTTTTTAGAAAAAAAGTTTAGAAACAGTACCCATGTGCCGATAGTAGTAAGGAATAGGACATAGAATAGCTGAATTGTACCATTGAAACTAGGGTATACGTTCAGCTAGAGAGAGGTGATCTTATGCCGATGGCTATGGCAGCACTTGATAAGCTTGATCAATCCACTAGGACATTAGAAACGGCTTTAGCTAGAGCTAAGCTGTTAGAGGAATTACCAGACGGGGTCCTTGTGCTAGATAATTTTCTGCATGTTGTGGATGCAAACGCATCAGCTCGTCAATTTCTTGGGATATCTGTTGAAGCAATTGGGAAATTAGCAACTGATGTGATTCCCCAGTGGTCTTGTCTAGAGCATCTCTTGAAGAGTGAGCCGCAACATATTGAATGGAAACAAAACACTGAAAGCGAGCCGCAGTGGTTTCATGTTGATACTGTACCACTTAAGGATAACCAGGGACATCGCTCAGGTTTCATGTTACTCATGCGCAACATTACAGAGCAGAAGAAGACCGAAGAGCAACTTCGGTATCTAGCAACAACAGATGGATTGACTGGTCTTTGGAATCGGAGGCACTTTACGGAACGATGTGAGCAAGAGATAGCACGAGCTAAGCGTTATGGTCAACCACTCGGTTTGATTATTGGCGATATCGATCACTTTAAGCGAGTAAATGATACATTAGGGCACGCAGTAGGGGATATAGCTCTACAACACATTGCGAGCATATTGACCACAACAGTGCGTCAAGTAGATATTGTGGGGCGCATTGGCGGGGAAGAGTTTGCTGTTTTGTTGCCGAACACTAAAATAGCGGAGACAATCCAAACAGCGGAACGGCTTAGAAAACAGATCGAGAATAACCCCTTATATCATGATGGTAAGCAGATTGATCTTACTATGAGTTTTGGTGTCACAACGAGTGAGGATGTTTCCATGCTAAACGAGATGCTTAAACTTGCTGATGATGCACTCTATGCAGCGAAGGCTAAAGGTAGGAATTGCACGGTGTATCAACCGACAAAGGTGAAGGAGGAAGTGGGTACGATGGACCGAGAGATAGCGATGAGGATACTCATGTTAGTCAATACAGGGCTAGAAGCACTAGAGTATGTGAATACGCATAGCCTCGCTGGTGCGTCAGAACAGACCATGACGGTCTTTACTGATGTGGTTCAAGCATTCGTGGAAATTGAACAAGTGCTTACAGCCAGTGGCATGCTTGACGAAGTAGAATCTAGCACGCAGTCTTTGAAGGATGGCTTTAGTTGGATGGTCAAGGGCTATGAGAAACCAGAGAGTGTTCAACCCGTAGACATGATGCGGTTAACTGTACTACCAAGGTACAAAGCATGGCAAGAAGAGTTGCAGATGTGTTTCAGCAAATATACCGAGTGCTAGGAATCTGACTGAAAACTTCACCTAAGAACATCACAAGCGATCCTAAAAGTAGGATCGCTTGTGATGTTCTTAGGTGAATGTAGGATTTTGAGATAGAGTAACAAGGAATATCAATGGGCGATGTGTAATTAGTACCCTATATACGTATAATTAGTGTCGGACAAACGCCCAAAAAAAAGACACTAGAATGTGTGAGGTGGAATGATGGCCCAAGAATCAGCCCGATATACAGAACTCAGAGCTCGTCTGGTGGAGCCTTACGAAGCGAGGCATGGCAAGATACAGTGTGTGATAAAAGTAGGCTCTGCCACATGTGAACTGGCAGCCGGTGCAGAATCCGTGAAGGAAGAATTTCTTAAGCTTGTACGTGCATCGGGTAGAGATGATATTGAGATAAAGCAAACTGGCTGTACAGGCCGGTGTGCCAAAGAGCCGATTGTAGGTGTGTATGTTAAAGGAGAAAAGCCTTATAAGTATGAACAGGTGACTGTAGACTTAGTGCAGCAGATCTTTGAGCACCATATCCTAAGAGGCGAAGCGCTACACCCATACATACTAGATAAGACTACACAAAACCGCTATTCCTATGTGGTGACTATGTGTTCGACTATCTGCCAACCCGATTCGGGTATTGATTGGTCAGATGTATTTCAGGACCGTTTATTAGTCAACAATGTAGACCCTGCAGTGATTCGTGTATACCAAGGCGGATGTATGGGGCTTTGTGTCGATCAAGAGGAACGTGGAAAAAGTATGAGTATGTTGGTTTTCCCACAACGCGTCACATACAAGTTTTCGTCGATAGAGGAATTAGATGCAATTATTAAGTGTCATTTTGTTGACCATCAGATTTGTGAAATGTATATTGCTGAGCTTGATCCACTCACAAATCGATTCTTGTCTCATTATGGGGATGTAGCCTTCTTCAACCGCCAAACACGCATTACGCTTAGGAATAGTGGTTTGATTGACCCAGATTCTTTAGTGGAGTATCTAAGAGTTGATGGTTATGCATCTTTAGCAAAGACGCTTGAGGCAAAAAATCGGCAGGATGTAATCGACACTATAGCCAAGTCTGGACTGCGAGGCCGTGGTGGGGCGGGCTATCCAACGGGTAAAAAATGGATGGCGGCTCACCGAGAGGAGGGATCGCAAAAGTATATTGTTTGCAATGCAGATGAAGGGGATCCAGGTGCATTTATGGATCGGAGTGCCTTAGAGGGAGATCCATTTAGTATCATTGAAGGGATGACGATCGGTGCGTATGCGATCGGTGCAAATCAAGGGTATCTCTATATTCGTGCAGAGTACCCGCTAGCAATCAAACGAATTGAAAACGCAATTCAGCAAGCACGGGCTGCTGGTTTGCTTGGAGCAAAGATTCTCGGGTCTAGCTTTAGTTTTGATCTAGATGTGCGCTTAGGGGCTGGTGCATTTGTTTGCGGTGAGGAGACTGCCCTCATACGGTCGATTGAAGGTGAGCGAGGCCAACCAGTCATCCGTCCCCCATATCCAACCCAGAGAGGGCTTTGGGGAAAACCTACCGTCATCAATAATGTAGAGACGTGGGCGAATGTCGCTCCGATTATCTTATATGGAGCTGATTGGTTTTCGCGGATAGGAACTGCCACTAGCAAAGGGACTAAGGTATTTGCGCTAGCAGGCAAGGTGAAGAATACGGGTTTAATTGAGGTGCCGATGGGTACTCGTTTGCAGAATATAATATATGAGATTGGCGGAGGTCTAAAAGAGGGTCGAGTCTTAAAAGCAGTGCAAACTGGTGGGCCGTCTGGCGGTTGTATTCCTGTGTCACGAATGGATACCGTTGTCGATTATGAGTCGTTACGCGACATTGGATCGATCATGGGTTCTGGCGGTATGATTGTTGTCGATGACCAGGATTGTATGGTTGCCAATGCTAAGTTCTTCCTGGAGTTCACGCAAGATGAGTCCTGTGGTAAATGTGTGCCTTGTCGGGAAGGTACGTTACGGATGCTTGAGATTCTGGAAAGAATTGTAGACGGAGAAGGTACTAGTGAGGATCTTAACAAACTAGAACGACTCGGGCATCTGATTAAGCGAACTTCTTTGTGTGGTTTAGGGCAGTCCGCACCAAATCCTCTGCTTAGCAGTTTGGAGCATTTTCGCGAGGAGTTTTTAGCCCATGTCGAAGAGAAGCAATGTCCAACCCAACGATGTAAGAAGTTAGTCCGCTATGAAGTTATTGCTACTGCTTGTACTGGTTGTACGTTATGTGCAAAGAAGTGTCCGGTTTCTTGTATTCGTGGCTCACTTCGCCAAATACATCACATTGATCCAAGCCGATGTATTAAGTGTGGAGAGTGTTATAAGGTCTGTCGATTTAAGGCTATTGCAAAGCACTAACACCCTGGTGAAGGAGATGGTGAAGTGATGACGATAAATATTATGATTAACGACATAGAGGTAACGGTCCCTCAAGGGACAACGATCATGCAAGCAGCAGAGCAAATAGGGGTGCGGATACCACGACTGTGTTATCTTAAGGATCTATCGTTAGCGGGGGCATGCCGCATCTGTGTCGTAAAGGTAGAAGGATATAGCAATTTTGTTGCATCCTGTGCGACCGAAGCGTTAGACGGGATGGTTGTGCAAACGAACTCACCAGAGATTCGAGAAGCTCGCCGCGATTTAGTTGAATTGATTTTAGATAATCACCCCAAAGATTGTCAAATCTGTGAACGTGACGGTAGATGTGAGTTGCAAAATTTAGCCTATGCAATGGGAGTTCGTGAACGGTTATTTGCTGGCAAACGGAAACAGCATCCAATCGATGATTCCAGTCTATCGGTGATCCGAAATGCCGAAAAGTGTATTCTCTGTCAGCGTTGTATTCGAGTATGTGCGGAGGTGCAAGGAGTACACAATTTAGCGCAGATGTATCGTGGTGTCGATACGGTAGTTGGACCTGCGCATCTTAACGCCATGTCCGAGTCGGTCTGTATTTATTGTGGTCAGTGTGCGAATGTTTGTCCCACAGCAGCCTTTATTGAAATGAATGCTACCGATGCCGTCTGGAAGGCGCTAGCAGACCCTACAAAGCATGTTGTCGCGCAGATAGCACCCTCGATTCGTGCAGCGATCGGTGAAGGTTTTGATCTGCCAGCTGGTACGCCAGAAACAGGGCGGACTGTAACTGCGTTACGACGACTTGGTTTTGATGCTGTATTTGATACCAACTTCGGTGCTGATCTAACAATCATGGAAGAAGCGCATGAGTTTATCAAACGTCTCACAGCGAATGAGAATTTGCCGTTGCTGACGTCGTGTTCGTCGGGATGGGTAGTGTTTCTGGAGCGCTTTTATCCAGAGATGATTCCGTTCGCATCGAGTTGTCGTTCTCCGATGACGATGTTATCGGTACTGCTAAAAACCTACTATGCAAAGCAAAAGGGTTTAAATCCAGATGATATCTATGTGGTGGCGATCATGCCCTGTACAGCTAAGAAGTTTGAGATCCAACGGCCAGAACACAGATCTCCTAATGGCTTGCCGTATACGGATAGTGTGTTGACAACTCGTGAGCTTGTCTGGATGATTAAGGCCTACGGTATCGACTTTTCGTGTTTAGAGCCTGGAGATTTTGATTCACCGTTGGGATTTTCTTCGGGAGCTGGGGATATTTTTGGCGCTACCGGCGGGGTACTAGAAGCTGCATTGCGGACTGCGTCGGAGAGTTTAACCGGCCAACCGTTAGAGCAAATCGAGTTTACGCAGGTGCGAAATGCGAAAGATGTCAAAGAAGCAACAGTGATGATTGCTGGGCAAGCAATTAATGTGGCTGTAGCTAATGGTTTAACGAACGCTAAGCGCATCCTAGATAGGGTTAAAGCAGGCGATAAGCACTATCATCTCATTGAATTGATGGCGTGTCCAGGAGGATGCATTGGCGGTGGTGGCCAACCTTATCCACAACACGGACGATATGTGTTAGATGAGGATATTCTGCAGTTGCGGGCAAATGCTTTGTATCATATTGATCAAACAAAGGCTGTCCGTAAGTCCCACGAGAACCCTTGGATTAAGCGACTATATGATGAGTTCTTAGGTAGTCCAGGCAGCGATTGCGCACATACATTGTTACATACAAAATACTCGCCACGTCATCCAAGGGGGATACGGTAATGGATGAAAAACAAATAGTTCAGTTACCAGATGAGATCTGTGAGTTTATTGATAGTTGTATGGAGAAACCGCATCCGCAAAGCTATCTGATTGCTGTTTTGCATAAGGTGCAAGAGTATTTCGGCTATCTCGCTGATCCCATATTAGATGAAGTCGCTTATCGAATGCAGATTCCAACTGCGAATGTGAGTGGTACCGCTACATTTTATCATTTTTTTCGGCAGCAACCGAAGGGCAAGTATGCGATATCCGTGTGTTTAGGAACAGCCTGCTTTGTCAACGGAGCCGATGAAGTTTTAATCGCTTTTCAGGACGAATTAGGGATTCAACTAGGGGAGACTACCACAGATGGTCAGTTTTCGATAGAGAGTTCTCGATGTGTAGGAGTCTGTGCATTAGCACCAGTGGTATTAGTTAATGAGCAAGTCTACAGTAATGTTACCCCGCAACAAGTACCAGATATTTTGAACTCAGTGCGGGCGGCGAGATAGAAAACCCAGGCCGAGTGAAATTCCGGGATGCTTTTACGAACACCTTCCTAACAGGACCACAATAAACTAGTCGGTTGGGGGAGTAAGTAGAGCAGACGGATCTAAAACAGCTAGGCATTGTCGTTCCGCTTGGAGAACGATGGGAAGTTGGGGGTAAGTATCGCTTAGTGACTGAAACAGCGAGCGAAAACACAGAAGCCTTTTCGGTGGAAGTAGGATATTTAGTCTTAGATAACTTGCAGATTCGCATCGGTTATAACATTCAATCCTATGATGCACCTGGATTTAAATACGATGCGCATTATCCACGAGGGTTTACTGTTGGGATGGATTTCAAATTCTAAGGAAGATGGACAAAGTCTAAGTGGTTCCTAGGAGTAAACTCGAAAAGTCATCGAAGCGATGAATTATGCGAAACTCCACTTGGTTTTAGTTGTTTCTGATTACGCTAACTTGTGTCGGAAACGTAACTTTTCGAGTTTGCTAA
>SKJB01000082.1 GCA_007116145.1 Limnochordia bacterium
AAAAGAGCTTCTTGATATGTTCATTGATTGTCGGTATTTCTACATCGTATAAAGCTGCCAGCATTTTTTGTGTTAGCCAAATGTTCTCGTCTTCATATCTCATTTCAAAACTCTGAGAGTCATCACCTGTTGCTGCAATATATGTCAGATATTCTGCTGCACTCGAGCGAAGTGCAATATCATTTTTCCTTTTAACAATCTCACTCGCTTCAGCTTACGGATCATGGCATGGACGCTTATAAAAAACCAAGTGGTTTTCTAATCTATATCTTGCATAACAAACTTAATTCTTCCCAATTCTTATGCTACATCTTGTGGTTTTGGTCCTTAAGGCATACTCACCTCGATATTAATCACGAATCCTCCATACATTTGGTATAATCTAAAATCCCCTATACCACATTTAGTGCAGGTCAGCTTAGTAGTTACAAGAACGGAACACTTCCATCATCTTCATCGTCGTCGTCATCTCCATCATCATGACCGGCATGGTGCACACTACATACTACAGTCTCGCTGTTGTAGCCAATAACACCTGAAGATGGACATACGTCTCGGTTATCTCCGAAAAACTCAATCCATGTCATACTGAGGTGGTGTTCTGGCACAGATTCTAAATAACGAAGATAGTCTTGTTCTAAACCCAGCCTATTGTAAGCACAAACCGCATGATCCTCAATCTCATCATGAAGGCTACACCCTACCTTGCTTCCATAATATATATAAGTGCCACCAGACGGGCAGAAGTGTTGTCCACCGCTTTCTTCCAAATAGTCCTTCAAAGCGTTCTCTGCTGACACCTGAGGGTCTAAATTTGTTATTGCGTTTAAGTGTGAGCTATTTGTACTACAAACCACTTCCTCGGTTCTCCGAATGATTACAGAGTACACCGGAATGCCTATAGAAAGAAGAATTCCAAGAATAACAAGTACAAGCAATAGCTCTACTAAACACGAACCTTCCTGATTTCCCTGTTTTGTAAAGATACCCATACCAAACGCCTCTCTATATAGTTGTTATCTTTTTAGACTCCTAACCTCAATTACATGATCAGATAGTCCAAAACGTTGTGCAGCTACATTGAACATATCTCTGCTAGCTAACTACATAAAAAATAACCTCTATGTTGATTTAGGTCTACGTAAAACAACATCGGAGGTTACGCTACTCGCTCCATGTGACTCAAGCGTCCAAATAAAAGTCACATTTCATCGCACACTGAAAAAAATTAGAAAGCACTCATGCTAATCCATAACCACTTCCACCACTGCGTTTCAGCCTTCACATAAAATGCTAAAACCTAATTGTAGAAGGGGTTATACTTACCCTTATCTTATCATATACTCACCTCGACCTAACCATTCAATCAAATCACCTAATAACAATGTATACCAATACATAATTATTCGCAGGCGATTTCACAACCTTAAATTATAGTACATTCTCAGGCTTCCAAGAGCACCTACTAACATTCCAAACACCTTCTACATCAGTGTTTCAGACTATAGCTCAACCCATCCGTCGTTTCCAACTAAACATTCAATGACTACCATAATTCCTAAAGATTGTGCAAGAAAACAGAGGTGGTAAGCTTGTACGATTGCCTGCCCTGAACTGCCTCAATAGTGAATTCGAGTATTCTGTCTTCAATGTGGAATTTAATGTTATCAAATGCAACATCAATCCCAATCTCTAGGTCGCCCACCCTTAACTCACTCTCATCCAACTCAATTAATCGTTCCTCAGTTCCTACAGGCGAAACAGGTGTATAATGCAGTTGATTATCCGTCTCTAACCCCTCTTGACTTCTGGTGGTCCTCACCGCTGTGGCATTCCGGACTTCGGCAACGATTAAACTACTGGCCATACGCACGCTTCCATGAAGCGCTGCCTGCGTAGTGATAGCAGAAAAGTTCCTGGTTCCAAACAAAATCATGCTATAAGCTAAGTTCATTACCACCCCTAAGAGTACAAGGGCTACCATGATTTCTACTAATGTAAACCCCTTTTGGCTTACAACTAGGTTACTCTTCTTACTCATTTATGAAGTCTCCCTTGATAAACGAGGTAAGTGTTACATTCCGCTCTCCACCATTATATGGCACCACTATAGTTACAACATAACCGTCTATTTTGGTCTCTAAATGTGGATTCATAGATACAGGATCTAGATGAAAATTGAAGTCTGTGTTCGAGTGATAGACATACATGTGTGCCTTATCCACAACATGATTACCCTTTAAGTCTACAGTTCCAAGGACGTCTCTGATACCATTGAACGTTAATGGCTCATTAGCTGTGAGTACTTCCATTTGAGCAGATGCTGTGGCCATAACGTCTGTATGCCGACCCATACTGTAGGCATTAATGAAGCTGGTAGTGTACAAACTCAAATAACAAACTACCATAACCCCAAGTATACTCAAAGATACCAAAACCTCAATGAGGGTAAACCCATACTCACTCCTTTGCTTTTCTATAGGCATTTTCCACCTTTCCCGTCGCTCTAATCAAACTATCTACTGGAAATGACCAAAGTTGACGTCTCCAGGTATATGATTAATGTGATCTTTTATGCCTAGCCTTTCTAAGTCGATGTCAGCATAACTCACCTTGATCAAGCGATCTAATCCAATTTCAACAGTACTGTTGTTTAACGCTAAGTTGATCCCATCAGGGAAATAGTAAAAGCCCGATCCGAGAGAAGGTCTGACCTCAGTAATATTGCCAGAGTGCTCTTGAACAATGCTTTTTTCAAGATAAAGGACACCATAAATTCTATAGTCAAAAGCCGCATTGCCCGCCACATCTAAGGCACCTATATCGGCACCTATCAGATTACTGCTGTTGGTCTTTAACCTCAAGCCCCCTGTATCAATACCGTGGTGCTGAAAGACCACATTACCATCAAATTTGATGAAATTCGTCCTTAACACTAACCCGTTTGCATTGGGATGAACTCTAATACTGCTGTCGTACTCTGCTTCATGAACATCTACAAAATACATAACTGGGCTCCGAAATGTCTTCACACTAGGTGTGTCATCATAGATAACTTGTGTGTGACTCCAGATCACCGGGTCAGCATGGTTGTTGCCTCCATAAATACTTACTTGTCCATTAGTGCGACCACTAGTAGTATGCCACGCAGGTATCATTTCTTCTGCTAGCACATAGTCTTCTGACGAAGGATTTAAGAGAGCGTCTTCGTTGATCAGGGCCGAGTAATCAAACTCGCGGATTAGGGAATTACTCACATCTTGATGGTGTCCAGTTGTAGTGATCTTGCCTTCGCCAGTATCTCCGTTCCATTCGACTTCCACAATGATATCCAGATTGTCATCGTATTGGCCAGTGTAGGTTCCCAGGCCTAGGGTCATATTGCTCAAAGATCCCGACAGATAAAAATCACCTTGGTTTGTCCCTAATAGCTCCAAAGCGGCCTGTTGAATTGTATCCACAGCAACTTCCATTCCAGACTTAGCATAATAATATGCTTGTATGCGATTGTTATAGGCAGCGGATAGTCTGGCATCTGTAATCACAACTGTTATAAGACCACCACTTAACATAGTTAGTATCATCATGATGAGTAATGCTAGAATAAGCGCTGAACCACGCTGATCAGATGGGTTAACCACGCTATAGAAGCCATTTCTTGGGTTCAAGGTATTTCTCAAACGCTTCCTGTACATTTTGTTGTCCATGTCCTTCCTCACCCATATGTGGTGAAGAGAGGTATATCCTATCGGTAGTTGGTGAGTTGGTTAGGGGTTAATTGGATTGGAAAAGCTCTAGGAATTTAGCTTTCCTATTAACCCGTTCAACAACTTGCCAACTTCATCCATTAAATCTAGTAAAGCGGTATATTTTGTGTCGTCTATATATTTTAAGTCTCTCGCTAAGAGCAATTGATATTTCAGTTCCTCAAGTGACCCTCTAGCCCATTAGCAAGAATCGTCTGTACTCTTTAGTAGAGCCTCTAGCCTTCCACCTATCCAACTATCCAACTAAATTAAGTCTTTCCCAAATACCTAAGAACTCAATCGTGTTTCTATTTCTCATCCTTATATTTTGCAATATCGGTAATTGAACTATAGTCTTCATTATTTGCTGTGTTGATGACAACTTCTCTTCGCTGAACATCTATGTCCTTCATGCTATAATGTGTATTTGTCGTTCTACCCACTCTTATAAGAATCCCTTTGCCGACCATATCTTTCAGAATCTTTCTTGCACGTCTTTCAGCTACATCCAGAACTGATTCTGCCTCCCTTGTTGTTATACGGTTTTCATTTGCCTTCAGATATTCAATAACCTTTTCTTCTTGATGTGATAACGCCAAAATATCATTAATTTTCTCATCGGCATCTATTACTTCCCTATACAAACTAACATCCACAAAATCGCCTTTTTCAACAATTTCGGGTTCTTTCAAACCCCTTGCCTTACAGCTTGATTTTATTCTTCGAATACCGCTGCCCCACTGTTCAATATAATTCAATTCTTTAAAAACTCTGGCAATCACTTTATTTCGAATTTCCGACCTTCCTTCAAGAAGATCTTCTTGTGTAATCGTGCTGGGAAAAGCACCAGGAGACACGATATTCACCACATCATCATAGATACCAACTTTGATATCTCTGCCATCATTTGAGTAATCTCTATGCACTACTGCATTAACCAGACTCTCCCTAATAGCCTCTATGGGGAGTTCGTACTGATCTTCTCGTTGCAAACCTTTGATTTCACTACTCAGTTTGATGTAATTCTTTATGAAATTTTCAGCATTCTCAAGCTGGGTAAACAAGTCACCCATATACTCTTTTCTATCCAAAAACACATCCATTGTGGTTCCCTTAAATCGACTGCATTTCATTCTGACGTGTTCAAATTTCCCGAGTAAAATTAATAGTCCATTGGATGGATAGATTGTGTTATTGTCTTCAAGTACCAATTTAAGGTTCTTCATAACTGACTTGTCTAATGATTTATTTGCTTTAGTGAAGCGATCTAATATCGGTGAAAGATCCAAAGAATGAAAATCAACTTCCCTATTGACTTCTTGATCAAAGCTCAAGTTCATCCGTTGTCTTTCGAGTTCAAGAATATTCTCATAGCTCGCCTTTCGATTTGTGGCCCCGATGCGGATATAGGCACCTTCATTCTTTCCATACTTCTTTAAATAGTATGGAAGTAGATTGCCTCTGTAAACTTCAATCACTAAAAGCACTTTATTATCTATTATCGTTGTATAAATATCTGGAAGAACATTTGGGTAACAATTGTCATAAATAACAGATGCAACCTTATCCTGCAGTTCAAGAATATCTACATCCGGTTTGAGTCCAGTCACCTCGCCTTGATCGTTGACTCCAATAATGAGCTTGCCTCCTGCAGTGTTGGAAAAAGCAATGACTGTTTTTGCAATTGCTTGACTGCTAGGTAGTTCTTCTTTAAATTCAACACTTTTTCCTTCTCCACCTTGAATGGCATTTAATAAACTCATTTGGGGCCTCCTTTCATTTTATTCTTCGGAACTTTCCGGAATCCTTCGGCACTCTTCGGCAGTTGTAGACATTATAACATAATCTCAAGACTTCAACTCATCGAAAAATTCGAGCAGTTGGTTAGATCTACATCTTGCTCAAGCCACTTCTCGCCGTACTGCTCCATAATCGATGGAATAATAAAATATGAAGTACCTGCGCGTTCGTTGTACTCATTGATTTTCCCAATCAGCTTACTATCATAATCGTTCTCTTCTGCTGACAAGTTTGAATAAAAAGTATCAACTGCTTGTCCCTTTCCCCTTCAATAATTGCATCTCTAGGAACAGTTGTCTTGGTTTTATACCAGACCTCATTGTAATCTATTTCATTTCCAGTCACAAAAGGGTGTTCTCCTGTTAAAGCCTCGTATAGCACGACGCCTATTGAAAATAGATCAGCACGACTGTCAATTTCTTTTTTCCTATATTGAAATAATTCAGGTGCACCATACCCAGGTGTGTGTGGTCCGACTTGAACGTGTGTAAAAGTGAGTGATATTTGATTGAGGTGTCTAGCAATACCAAAATCAATTAGGTAATATC
>SKJB01000018.1 GCA_007116145.1 Limnochordia bacterium
ACCATTGAAAAGTACGATTTGTGAGTGAGCATTTTATCTAATAGATAGCTCGTTGCTGCGACTTTATGAACGGCTAGCGAGGGCTTACCCATCAAAGCTGCTTCCAAACTAGTACAACCACAGGTAACCAAAGCTAAATCTGCTACATTAAGCACATCATAAATATTGGAAATCACCCGTACATCATCAAGCCCACTATTTTTGATCATAGTATTCATTCGTTCTTCACTTAACACCGACATGTGAGATACAATAACCTGTACGTTCTGCCCCTTATCCTGAACTCTTTTCAGTCCTCGAAGTAGGGTGGGTAATACGGCTTTGACCTCTACCTCGCGTTGACCAGGCAACACGGAAACAATCGGCAGCGCATCAGACAAACTCCATTGCGCCTTTGACTCTGCTACTGATTGCGACGGACTGACTAAGTCCAACAAGGGATGTCCTACAAACTCCACATCAATTTGCGCTTCCTTACAGATCCGTTCCTCGTAGCGTGTAACCGCCAAAACTTTATCCACAACTGATTGTAAACGCGATAACTTAAGATCAGCGAAATTCATACTCAACGGGGTGTAATAGTACAATACCGGGATACCTTTAGAATGGGCTAGCTCAATTAATCGAAAATTCGAAACAGGCAACCCAATTTGAATCACAAGATCAGGTTGGAGACGATCCATCGACTCATTCAGTCTTTGTACTAAGCGTTTCATTAAGTGGGCACCCTTAATGGACTCAACAACACCAAGATTATCTAAATCAAAAATATTATATAACAACCGGATTCCCGCATCTCGCATTTTTGGTCCACCAATGCCAAATAGAGATATGTCAGGTCGTAGCAGCTTAAGATTATCCGCTAATTTACTTCCATAAAGATCACTAGCGTTGTCACTCCCAATAATCATTACTTTAGGATGTGCCATTACTACCGGCATCTCCTCTCTTTGTAAGCACAAATGTTAACGCACCTTGTGCAGCTAGTTCTCCGTCTACCTCGGCTTTAGCTGCTACCTTCACCATTTGCCGCCGCATCTTTAACACATCCACTGTTATAACTAATTGATCACCTGGTTTTACCACTCGTCGGAATTTGGCCTTATCAATGGCCGCAAACAAAGGTACTAATTCTTCATCACTGCCACCTGCGGCTAATCCTCCAACTTGGGCCATGGCTTCAATAATCATCACTCCAGGCATGATCGGAGTATGTGGATAGTGGCCTTGAAAAAAAGGTTCGTTTATCGTTACATTTTTTATTGCTACAGCACGTATACCTTTCTCTAACTCTAACACTCGATCAACCATTAAAAAAGGATATCGATGAGGTAAACTCTTCATTATTTCATCAATTGTTAACATAAAAACCACCGCCTAATTTAGAAACTTTTCAATAAACCGAGGACATCGAGGCTTATACCCTATAGTTTCCACAAGTAAGCCCTGATTCCTTCTTAGGAGGCGATGAGACGTTTGTACTTCTTCCCGATTTCAGATCGCGGATTCTCAAACACCAATTGGGGAGGTCCTTCCTCCACAATTCTTCCTGCATCCATTAAAACAATACGATCTGCTACTTTCCGAGCAAAAGAAACTTCATGCGTAACAATGAGCATCGTAGTTTGCGTTGTGCGCACGAGCTCCTCCATCACCTCTAACACTTCACCCACTAGGATCGGATCAAGCGAAGCTGTAGGTTCATCCCATAACATCAACTGTGGGTTGGAAACTAAAGCTCGAGCAATGCCCACCCGTTGCTGTTCTCCCCCACTTAAGTTTACTGGCAGTTTGTGACCATGATAACCCATCCCTACCTTGTCTAAAGCTGCCCAAGCCCGTTGTTCTGCAATTTTCTTCGGTGTGCCCGCTAACACGAGATGGAACATTACATTATCCAAAACACTCAATCGGGTAATCAGATTAAACTGCTGGAAAACAAAACCGACATTGCGACGGAGCTCTCGCAATTCTTTACTGGATAACGTCAAAACGGGGCGCTGATCAAGTGTGATATCACCACTATCTGGCTCTGTTAAACGGTTAATACAACGAATAGCTGTTGACTTACCACACCCACTCGGTCCCATAATAACAACAGTTTCCCCGCGTTTGACACTAAGAGCAAATCCATTGAGGGCTATCTGCTTTCCATAATGCTTGGTTAAGTTCCTAATTTCCAACATCGAATAGACCTCCTCTAAAACCTTTGTTTCCAACGATTTAGCATATTGAGTAGTCCAGGACGACTAACGGGAATCACAATTTCACGCATAATCTGTACATCAGACAATCCCAAAGCCTGACCAGCCATGATTTCATTGCTGTGAATTGGACTAAATTTCTCTGCAAATACAACAATAGTGCAACCCATCATACATCCGATGATACCAATAATCGCAGGATTCATGTAGGGGATCTCCGCTCTGCTGAATAGATAGATACTAACCAAGGCTACCATTCCAGTAAATCCGCCAAAACCAATGATTGGATTGCATAATTTCCTAAGGCGTCCCCGTGGTCCCTTTTTATTAGTACGCACCCACTTTAATGTGCTAAAAATCGTAGCATGATCAAGAATCAGTACAGCCATAACAAACACCATAGCTAACATACCAGCAATGGTTGCACGAATCTCCTGCAATACTCGAAATAGTTCGCTACGAACATCAGGATTAACCATACCGACAGACGTTAAATAGACATTTGCATAGGGATTATTTAACGCTTCTCGAATCTGAGGTTCTAACTCCTTTTCGTCTATGATCCTATTCTGCACCAATAGTTGCACCCGTTCTCCCGGAATAACTTGTCCGCCTAGATAAGTATTAATCAAGCGGATGGACTTACCGATTTCTTCATCATCGAGCTGTGGCAAGCTATCACGTACATACTCAATTTGGGCGATAATCGCCTTTACATCAATTTCCTGTACCCTTGTAATCTGTTCCGTAATATTACTTAAGCTCAAGCGCATGGATTCCACATCAAGGTTTTCTAACGAATCGAGAGAGTCATCGCTGACACCTCCAGTTGCACCTTGGGCCAAATTTTTCATTAGACCGTTAACAAGTAGGGAGACCAAGAGCTGCTCGCTACCAAACTGACCTCCCCCTTGCGATATGCCTTCACTTAACTGACGCATCTGAATTTGTAGCACCTCAAGCTGCATCAACGCTTCTTGAAAGGTATTCATTATCGCATCGGCATTAGCTACAGCCAAACTTGCTTCAACCGCTAACTCTTCGAGTTCTTCGAGTAATCGCAAACTCTCGTTGATAGTGTACGCCAACCGATAGCGCTCATTCTCTAGCTCAACTTGCCCAATATGGTGGCCAATCTCGCCTCCGCTACGCATACGAAACCCATCTTGACGTAAAATATCGGTCGCATCGAAAATCGATCCCTTGATAATCATCCCTTCAGCTTCGGCCCCTTGCACACTCGTCACTTCAACGATTACTTGTCCATCTGCATACTCGTCTGCCACGTACGGATCCACATCGCCCATACCTCGTAGCACAATTTGCTCACCCACTACAAGGTGTACATCAGGAATCGCTTCAATCCGCACCTTAGACGCATAGCTTAGGAGGAAGCTCCGCATCTCTACTAACGTTTTTAAAAAAGCATCTAAATCTTCGCCATATTCAGCCGACGAGACATTTTCTATCTTTTTTGATCCAAGTTTATCACTTAGTAAATCAATCACATCATGGGCTATCTGTTGTGTATCAACCTCAAATCCCATGGGAAAACGCAATTCAAGAATTTGATACTCCTCTAAACTCTGTTTTATTTCTGCACTAACACTGCGTGCATCATCGATGGAATCAAGTAGCACTAACATATTGAGCCCATCACGAAAAGCAAATTTTACTCCAGCAACAGCTGCAAACCGCTCCTGCAACTCCACCCGTACACTTGGGTGTACGCCCCGAATGAGTATGCTAGGTTCTGTTATTACTGTATAGCCATTTAAACCAGGAACTCCATTAAAAATACTAGGGAGACCTGCAAATGTTTCTTGTGTCTTGAATTGATCAGGAAAACCAAAAAAAAGGTTGGACTGCCCGGCAATCGTTAATGTCTCATTTAGCTTCGCACCTGGAAATTGCTGCTCACTAATGCGCTCTAGCTCGCGCAATGCCGCCTCTTTAGCTTCCTCACGTACATGTAATATTACATCGTATTCTCCATGATCACCAATCATTTGGTTGATCGTTTCACCAAAATGCGAATCTACAGCCCAGGCTAGTCCTGAGGAGAAAGCAACTCCGACGAATATAGTAACTAACATCAGTACAATAAAATCCCGATAAAATCCATCATAAAAGAAATGTAGCATTAACACTGTCCCTCCTCCCTAGTAACAATATTATATCATAGGTAGGGGGAGGGACTTAAGTGGTAATGATCGTAATATAGGGAAACATTTAGAAAAAAGTGTCGCTTCTCTTTATTTACGCTGAATTTCTCCTTGAAACGGTCCAAAAAAATGCATGATTTCTTGATCTATGAACATCACAAAATGTTGTCCACGAAAGATGCCATCGTCGACTGTCACGACAACATCATCAAATAGCTCCGCCTTATCTTCCTCTTCGTAATAATTCATGCGTTCGGCTAAGGTAACAGCATCATCGGTAACCACTCTTAAATTACCAATAGCTACCATTCGCTCCTCTTCACTAAAATACTCGATTTGGTCACCAGTTAAATGCATTTTCTCCTTATCAAGAACCACATCGACTTGCACCAACAAATAGTCCTCTTTAGTGTGCCACTCTAACACGCGCCCGGTAATAATCATCTTATCATAGGTAATTTTTACATATGCACCTTCAATATGGCGTAAATCAGCCTGAAAAATTCCAGTTTTCGTGTCATACTCACCAGCTACTTGATCTGCGGGTACCCCAATCAGTTCTAAGTACCCATCTTGCTTTTCTCCAAAAACTGTCGACGTAAATAGCAAGGATAATCCCAACAAAAATCCAAATAGTCCTCTAGATAGTCGTTTACTCATTGTCATTTCCCCCTTGATTGAATGTAACCCGTGTTTCACCTAAGAATTCGATGCGCTCCTGCTCGGCATACCAAATTAAACGTTCCGTTGCTATCGAAAATCCATCCTGTTGAGTAAGAAGCACTCCATCATTTAACTCTAAATTGTCACTCTGGCGATACCAGGTTCCACGATCCGCTCCAATCATATAGCGTGCTTGGAGATCCTCAATAATTGTTACTTGTTCCAATCCATCAAGCAACACCCTCTCGCTCTCGTCTCGCATACTCTGACTGACCACCTCCCATTGGGGTTGCCCCAATTTGCGCCCAATCAGCTTAACATCTGCAAAAGAAACCCCCGTTTGCGGTTGGTCCACCACCAAAGGACTATCCGCTTGTCGTCCACTATACAACCAAAACATGGACCCAATAGCAAGCAGACAAACCAGAAATAACCATCGATACTTCAACCGACCCACCTGGATCACCTCGCTTCATCTTCAATGCCTAGTAGATCCTGAATTTCATTTACATCAAATAAACTCACACTATCAGTGGAACTAAAACGTAAAGGCAAGGTAGGAAACGCATTAATTGTGTATTGCGCCCAAAATTCTTCCCTTACATGGTCATAACGAAAACTTAATTCTCGACAGTGCAGATCGAGTGTCAATTTAAACTGCCCTTGTGTATACCGTTCTCTCAATGCATCGTATTTCCAGTCATAGCTCACTTCCAACATTTTCGTTATGTTAAAAGAAATACTACCATCAATTCGTTCAAAACGCTCTTCGGCTAGGCGATAGCGTGTCCCTAATTGCAGAGTGGGACCCTCACTAGGCTGATAACTAATTGTGGTGGCTACATTACCAGGTTTCTGCGTATTTACATTATAGTTAGCGCTAATGTTAACATTCCAATCCTCGTGCCGATAGCGGATCTGCCCGATTAGGTTATCGTATAATTCCCTGGAAAAGTTATATCCAAAACGTAATGAACTATTAATTGCTGCCTTATTATACCTAATCTGCGATGTTATCCGATTCATCTCTGATTGTCGATCAAAGTTAAATGGTGTAGTCCCCCAAAAATCCTGCTTCGTGTAACTTGCAGAGAGATTTACGTGTGGGGTTACCCGTTGGTTTAGATTAAACCGTGTATTGATTACCTGCTGGTTCTCTCCTTGCTCATAGAGATAAGCGCTGAATGCTCCATTATAAGATACACGCATTGTCGGCGTAGGACGCCAAGTTCGAGTATTAAGATCGAGTTTCATAAAAGCCCGATTACTCGCTATTGCTGATGGGAACTCCTGATAATGACCACCCTTAACCTCTAAGCGGCCGGGCACAGCATACGATCCTAATTTCGGTGTTCGCCATTGCCAAATTACTTCTGGTATACGACTAATACTGCGCCAATTAGGAGTTGCATTTTCCTTCATTACATCTGGGTTGTACTGCTGTTGGAGAGCTAAGGTTACAGTTTGGTTGGGGATGCGATACACTAATTCTGCTAAGTGATCAATCATACGCCGACGAACCCGAAATTCGTCATGTGTTGCACTACTTCGCATATTTAACTGTATTTGTGGATTGATTGTCTGCTGCCATTGCCCCTCTAATAGCCACCTATCACCTGGGTTTATCCCATCTCGCTGCAAATAATTGACCTTTCCTAATACCTTCAGATCATCCTGTGTTAGATTAAAGTCTACATTAACTTCCTTCTCTATCTGCTCAACTCCATCAATCAAGGTCTGTTCAAGCCGGTTTTTCGTCAAAAACCGAACTGTATCTGTACTGTAACTGTGCTCAAACTCCCCCTTCAGTTGTTGATGAGTAAGAGCGGGAATCGAATACAGAAAGAAACTTCCCGCACCGTAGTCCGACAACCGGTATCGATGACGAATTCCATACCCAACGCCAGCACGAGTATAATAATCATAATGCACCGTTCCAAAGGCTAAATGATTAAAATAGTAGTTATAACTACCTTTCACATAATAGCCACGATCGGCTGCATAGCCTACTTGCGGCAATGACAAATAATTGAGCTGGGTATCATCATCAAGGGGAATCGATAGATAAGGCCAGTAAAACAAAGGGATCCTACCTTCATAGTAAGTAACATGGCGAATAATCATCCGCTCTCCTGGATACACTTCAACGTCTCGAACTGCTACATGATAATGAGGTACGTCCACCTCACAAGTCGTTATCTTCGCATCAGAAATATGATAGGAGTCCGGTGTCAAACCAATCCGATCTCCAAAAAGAAAAATCGGACCTTTTACGTTTTTCGCTTCTACCTCGCTGTACACATCGCGAAATTCACCACTAGCAGCGTCGATATCATAAACTAACGCCTTACCAGAAAAAATTTGATCATCCTGGCGTAATCGCACATTTCCTTCGACATATAATTCTTGTTTATTTAAATCCCACCACAATTCATCGGCCCAAATTGTCACAGTATCGACATTAACCTCAACGTTACCTTCCATGTAAAAAACTCGGCTATTTAGATCCCAACGACCTGTGGTATCGGCATGAATACGCACTGGTGAAGCATGGGAGGCGGTGGCTAGCATTAACAACAGCACTACTTGTAATGCTGCCCCAATCCAAAGTGGTTTTTTCACATTGATCCCCTCAATTATAGTTTGTCTGATCGCACCAGCATAAAGCCACCAATAAGAGCAAAAACTCCATTGGTTAACCAAGCTGCTAATACAGGTGGCAATACTCCGTTTACTCCTAGCGAACGACTTACCGACGTCAAAACATAATAGATAAATGTTGCCACTAGACTAACAGCAATCCCAAACGATTTCCCACCTTTACTGTACAGGCTCAGCGGTGCTCCGAATAGCCCAAAAATGAATGAAGCTAAGGGCAGAGCAAGCTTCAGATGATAGTCTACCACAAACGAGCGAACTCGCAGTCCACCTCTTTGAAAACGCTCAATATGCGCTCGCAATTCCTCGCGATTCATCTCATCGGTGGTTTTCTGATTGCCTAAAAAGACTTCTGCCTGATCCTCTGTGATGATCGTCATTTCTGCAAAACTAGCTTCTTGGTTGACAAAACCCTGCTCATCTAACTCTTGTAAAATACCATTGGTTAAGAACCAATTATTATCCTGATACACACCAGTCTTTGCTGTAATAATGCGAGGAAACGGTGACTTTGTCAATTCATAGACCATCACATGCTCTAGTTTATTCGTCTTCGTATTCACGTTGCCAATATAGAAATAGCGATCCTCTCCACCACGAAAAAAAACATTCTCTTGCACTGCTGGTAAACCGTCCTGAAAGATGATGATCCGCAAAGTGTTCTGAAATTCATGATTACTCCACGGCACCACTCGTTCATTAGCCACATAGGTTAATCCACTCACCAAAAGACCAGCCACAATCACAGGAATCATAATCCGGCGATAGGCAATTCCACTACTGCGCATAATCTTTAATTCACTATCTTGCGACAATCGACCAAGCGCCAATAGTGTGGAAAACAGCATCGCAATCGGCAGTGTTAATACCATCATACCTGGTATTTTATACAGTAGCATTCGTCCCACAGTAGTGGCAGCTACATTCTTAACAAAGATAAGATCCGTTAACTCAAATAATAGACCACTGAGGAGAATCACCGTAAATCCTAGAACACAAAACGCAAAGGGGCCGGCGAATTCCAATAAGGTATAACGATCAAGAATACGCATAATCCGGCGAATAAAAACCCCTCCTCGACAAACGAATCAGTAATAACGTTAGAAAGACCACTTCACACCAATCGCATGTTGATTACGATGCCAACTATAATCCACACCATAGTGACCTTGATGATACGTAGTTCCAAAAGACCACGGATTGGGCTCTGCTTCCATCCAACCCATGCGTAACTGCACCGAATCCATCACAGAAACTTCGACTCCTAAGCGCATTTGCTCTGCTTTTTCAAGTGTTACCATTCCAATATTATCTAAAACTAGACCGATACCTGGCTGAATCTCCGTTGCAAATTTGACATCATGCTCATTTAGTGGCATAGAAGCCAAATTCCTAACCACTACACCGAAACGTAGCGGCCAAGCATGACCAAGCTGAACCCCTAAATCACTTGTAAGATGATGCGAATCCTTACCAAATTGATGGTTGTAACGCAATGTCATCCCCACTGCAATATTCTCTTGCAATGCACTTGCAACCGAGTAGGAAACCGAAAAATCATTATTCTCATCGGGGAAACGAACATAGCGGACACTGAGCCCTCCAGCTCCAGTTCCGTAATCAGGCTCTGCATAGGCAATCGTGTATTCAAAACTATTTTGGTTACGAAATGCCATGTCCAGCTTGAATTGAGGGACAGCTAACACACTTAAACCCGCAGGATTAGAGTAAACAGCCATAGCATCATCTGCGCCAACAATGGCTGTTCCACCCATGCCCGTACTCCTAGTCCCCACCGCTCCGAGCACGCTGGTACTGCAAATTACTAGTAGCATGCAAGTACACCAAAAAACCATCATCTCTTTCTTCACAACAAACCCCTCCTTAGGTTAGTTAAACAGAACTAAAAAAACGTTGTATAACGCAGAGCAAGCCCAAAGTACTGTAAATCAGATACGTACAGTTTCCCTTCAAGATCGGGACGAAACCGCATTATAACCCCCGTATTTAACCCCCGACCATCATACTCTAACACCGCCGTCGTTAGGGGCAGTGCATACCCCTTTGCCCGCGAGCTGACAGTTACCGGGTTAAGCACACTGCTAATACCAGCAAAACCTTTACTATAACGCCCAGTTCCTAATCCAAAATGACCACGTAATCCCGGCAAACCTATTTGCCTACTACCAACGATATAGTAGTTTGCATTGCTATTTGATGCTGTTAAGCCAACAGCCACTGCCGGCCAACGATCTTCATCCAAGAGCAACACTTTTAAGTTTCCGATCAAATCGGGGCTTTTACTAAAAACCCTAGATGTTATGGTGACTTCTACTCCATGTAAAACACCAAGTCCAAGTGAGGCATAACTCCTACCATTAAAATGATTATAGGAAGATACTAATTCTCCTTCTTCTAATGTAGCCGCAGTAGAAATTTTAAGTAATCCTGTTGCATTAGTAATGGCACAAGCCTGACCATAACAAACAGAAACCAACATAAGTACACTAATAATAGCAACACTTAGCTTTCGGTATACATTTTTCAATCTAAAACCTCCATTATGCTAATAAGGCTATACATTCTCCCTTTAGACAGCATTTACCTGCCTTATCCAAGCGGTATTTGCTGGATCAAAAATGAGCGGGCACAAGACCCACTCACTGCAACTTCGCAATTATCTCTCTCGTGATATCCTTACCCCCAAAGCGAACTACATCCTCATCAACAACCATGTTAATATTTAACTCGTTAGCAACACTAGCAATAGCTCGATCTAATTCAATTTGAAATTGCTCTTCAAGCTCTTGACGAAATCGGAGATACTCTGCATACACTTGTCGCTCTCGATCTGCTTGAGCCGCTTCATCTAGTCCCTCTTCGCCCGTCCGAATTTCATCCAGCAACAGATTATATCGCTGCGATAATTCAAGGTTTAATTCTCGGGCCTTAGGACTGCCTTCGATAATCTGTCCCATATTTATAACCCCGATGATTGAGCCTTGCGGACTCCACATAAGTAAACCAACAATTAGCAAACCTAGCAGAGCAGTTACTAGCCACGGAAGATACTTCAAATGGTCACCACCTTTTCAAGTTCCTCCTTATTATTCCCGACCAAGCACTGCTCTACGCAAGGCTTCTTCTCTTTTCGCTAGTTCATGTGCTAATTCTTGGTTTGCCTTAGCTACAAAATTCGTATAGTCAATTTCCATTTTCTGTTGGTACGCGTCTTCCCACGCTGCAAATTCAGCAGAAAAGTGTTTATGGTATCGCCTCGTATAATCCGAGACTCGTTGGTATAACGAGTGCTCATAGTTTTTTTGCTGCTGGTAGAGCTCGTGCTTTAACGCAGCTAGCTCTGCTGTGAGCTCGATCCGTTCATCGACTGTTAACGTCACGAACTGTAAACGCAATTGCGTGTTAAGAATGGGATATTGATAGTCCGCTTTGAGCGTACTACGCATTCGGCTTGCCTCATGCATTAACCTCTCTCTAAACTCTTCGATCTTTACTACGAACTCCTGCTCAAACTCGAACTTTTTTTGGCTACTCTCACGGGAAATCCGCTCTTGTAGACCAGCTTTATAGTTCTCTATGCGCTGTTCATACCCAGCTTGCAACGTCAATATTTCGCGCTGATAATCACTAGCCAACTGTGCAGATAAAACCTTCGGTGGATGCGGCCAGTCCTCTTTTTCATTACTAGGAACTAGCCGCATTGTTAACACGAAAATGGGTAGAAGAAAGAATATACACCACCGCCAAATACTATTTCTCACCTTACTTCAAAGCATCTAGCACATTTTTTGTCAAATCAGAACCACCATATAACACTCCTAATTGATCCACAATGATTAAGAGTCCATTAGCTTTTGCCACCTCTGCAACTGCTTGCTCAATGTCGGCTGTGTATTGCATTTCTAGAATTTCAAGCTGGGTTTGATACTCCATAAATATACTTGCTTTTTCATCGTCGGTCAACTCATCAACTCTCGCATCAAATTCCTGTTGCATTACATCCCGCGCTTCAATGAGAGGCGGTGCCATATATTGGGTAAAAACTGCCTCCATATTAACAACACCAATTTCTCCATTCCCTTTGCCTTGTACCGATGTGACAACGAAACCTGCTACTGTTAGTACTGCTAAAACTATAACAAGAATGATTCCTACTGATCGTTTTTCTTTTAACAAAGAAATACCCTCCTTTAATCGTTATTATTACGAACAATTGCTATTATAACAATTCTTCTCACCCTATGCAAATCCAAAAATACCCAGGGAGGTTTCTCCCTGGGTATAGCAGTGCACAATACTTCTTAGAATGTTTGGCCGAAACCAAAGTAGAACTGTCCTTGCCGTTTATCCTCTTCTTCGTTATAACCAAATCCATAATCAAGGCGTAACATCCCAATTGGAGTATCCACGCGAACTCCCAAACCATAGCTATTTAACAACTCTGTTAGATTAATTTCTTCGCCATCTTCCCATGCTTTACCCCAATCAGTAAAAGCGACGCCTTGCACCTTGTCAATAATAGGGAAGCGTAATTCTGCATTCATCACAAACATTTTATCACCCGTTAAACCGTCCGCACCGTGGTTATAACCACGTAACGACTCAGAACCCCCAATTCGGAAAAGCTCACTTTCTTCTAAGGTACCGCTTAGTAAACGCCCACCTTTACCCCGTAATGCAAAGATGTAACCACCCTCGCGTACTTCATAGTAACGGCTATGGTCCAACTCAATTTTAGAGAAAACCGAATCTCCTCCAAGTAAGCTGGTTCCTAACTCGATATAGATATCATTTTTATAACCTTCACTAGGATTAAATGGATGATCAGTGGTATTTGTTGCGAGACCAAGACCAATAATCCGGTTGTTATATCCATTTGCATACGCTGGTAAACCAGTTATAGCTCCTTGATATCCAATATTTTGAGCTTTTAAAGTTAATCGTCCAGTAGTAAAATCACCAAAGCGACGACCTAAAGTAAGATCAAAACCAGTTGTGCTACGCTCACCTTCAAGCTTTTCATTATTCCCGTCTAACGCACTAATTGGCGCTTTCCGATTGTAGAGATTAGCACCGAGAGAGGTTCCTTGACTATCAATATAAGGCTCAAAGAATCCTAATTCGTAGACGCGACGATTAGCACCAATCTCTAAATAGGCATTAATCCGTTGCCCTCGACCCATAAAATTCTCTTCGGCCACGTCTAGAAAGCCAAAGATTCCTTCGACAGAACTATATCCAGCACCAAAGGTAGCAGCACCAGTCTTGCTTTCTGTTACATGAATGGTCATGATTGTTTCATCGGGGTTCTCTCCATCATCAAAACTCCGACTAATCTCATCAAAGAAACCTAACATTAAGATCCGACGTAAGCTGTTGTTAATCTTATTCATATCTAAAATGTCACCAGGACTAACAGATAATTCGCGCAGAATTACATGATCCATTGTTTTTTCATTTCCGTCAATCAGAATATCCTTTAGTACTGTTTCAGCCACTTCAATTTCGATTATGCCATCGTCATCTGCTTTTAAGTCTGTTGGTCGTAAGGCAATGCCGTACTCCATTAACACCCAATCAGGTAAGAGGCGTACATCATCTAACAACGCGTTAACATTGAGTACTTCACCAGGGCGGACCTGCATTTGCTGCTTAAATTCATGAATCGGTATCCGAGTCGCACCCTTAAAAACAATATCTCTTACAACAGGGTTTTCGTCGACAGAAAAAATAATTTTTACACCACCAGGAGTTAATTCAAAGTTAGCGGTTACGTCATAAAAATAACCAAGATGATAAATCGCATCCATATCATCAAGAATGTCCTGTTCAACAATGGGATTCTCTAATTTCGTCTTCTGAATAGCTGTTTGAATAAGTTCCGTATCAATTTTATTATTTCCACGCACTACAATAGCTTTAATAATTGGTGCATTCCCATCATCTTGTGCAAAACCTATACCTACAGCACCTAGCAATACAGCGAAAAGTAAAACGAAAACCATTTTTACAGCAATTATCTTATTCCATTTCATTCCTGTGCCTCCTGACTTATAGATGGACTATAACAATTATATTGCAAGTAACCCTGTCTCTACGTACTTTCTACTTCTGGTTACAGATTCCTCCCTCGCTGCGTGGGTATTTGTTGTATATCTTGGAATTTAAAACCTTTTCAGTGCCTCTATCCGTAGACGCTTCGTGCCTAATTGGTCGAAACTGGTATTTATTGTGACACTTGGGTGTAATTGGTACTCCAATTCCAAGGCCGCTTTACGCTCCTCGGAGAAAAAATTCCGCTGGTAGGTAACGTACAGATCATCCCATAGATATTTCCCCAATGAAAGACCAATATCACGTCTTGGTAAACTAGGTGCAATACGAACAAGATCGAAATCAAGCGATTGCTGAATCGCACGCTCCACCCCTCCCATAAAACGACTAGCTTGCCCCGACATAATCTCCCATAGTTCCAAAGAAGAAAGACCCGCACCACCAAGGGTCTGTAAGGCCTTTGGCCAATTCAAAAGAGCTAGCAGCTCTGACTCTTGCAAAGGGGGATCGGAAACTAGCGATACACTCAGTGAGTCAATCTCCCCTGTAATCAGTAAACCAATCCGTAAATTATCCAAGTGTTTTTCGCCATGAAGACGTAACCATGGAGACTGCGCCCAATCTGGAAACTCAACGTTTCCCTGGGTTATCAAAAAGTCTGTTCCTAAATAGTTAATTTGACCATCCGTGATTAGTACATCACCGCGGATGAGCGGATCGGCTACAGCACCAGTTATTCGTAATCTAGTTTGAGACATAACATCAATTCCAGGACCGATAATCCGGAGACCAGGAGTAATAATCCCTACATCCAACAAGGGGTTCAATCTTAGTTCTCCCACACCACCCTGAAGCTGCGTTACGAAAAATCGCCCTCTGTCTACTTGGACCTGACCTGTAATTTCTGGTTGCAGCCAATCATTGCTAATAAAAAACTGTCCATTGGCCATACCATGCAGTGGTCCGTCAATTAGTACTAGGTCATCGATTAGTACGTTCATTGTAAGTTGCTGCTGTGCAAACGTAACTACACCATTCGTGCTGATTCTACCCTTGCGACCAAAGTCGAATAAGGTACTAATGTATGCTTGGGTGTTCAAAAAATCAACTTCTACAGTACCCGTACTCATTTTCGCTAAAAAGGGAAGCTGATAATTAAGATCAGTCAGGTGCAATTTCCCTGTTAAATCTGGGTTTCCTAAGGTTCCTTGCACCTTAAGATTACCTTCAATCATTCCACAGATATCTGCTTTATAACTAGCAGGAATTACTACCTGTAAATCTAAGGGGAGTTGTGGCCACCCTTTAGTCCAGAGAGTTTCTAGTGGGCCTACACTTCCGTGAACTAACAATTCGGCTTGGTCCTCTACCACATACAAAGGTTCAAAATGAGCAACTCCATGACGAAAGTGAATGCTTGTATTTAGGGCATCAAATCCATAAGAACCCCATACTACTTCGCTTACTAGTAGCTGGGTATGACCGTTGAACGCAAGCCATGGACCATTAATCGCAGCTTTAAACACAATATTCCCAGCAACTTCTTGCGGCAATTGCAAATATTCACCAATAACCACTAGAGGAAGATCAGTACCTTCAACACTTAACTCTAATTGGTCTGGGGTAAGTGAACCCATCGCTATTAGCATACCATTTCCTATCTCAAGTCGCAACCGGTTTATATCAATTCGTTCCTTGAGAATCAGTAAATCTAACGATCCAACTCCTGGATATCCCTGAATGTCTCCATTCATCAGTTCGAGAAACAAGCGACCCTCTAGATGTGCTAAATCACCAGTCAAACTCATATATCCCTCTAATTCACCATCAAAGGGCTGATTGAATGCTATCCCGACCAAGGGAAAAATCTCCTTTACTCGTCCACGCATAAGCTTAATATGCAGATCAAAGTTAAGCGGATGCAAATCAACCAACCCGAGAATTTGATACTGTGAGTCGACTCCGACTAAGTCCAGATTCAGTATTTCCAACGTATGAAAACCAATCACTATATCACCTGACGCTTCTGTAAAGCGATACTCATCCCATTGTGGATCGCGCACTTTCATCGCACCGCGTACATTTTGGCCATCGCGTTGAATCTGACCACTAAAATCCAGCAAACCCTGGAATGGTTGTCCTCCAACCGAGAGTAGCCCAAGATCGATTCCCTGGATATTAAGATCGCCATCCCAGAAACCTAGAACATCGCGACGACCAGCAAAAGCTAGTGTTCCATTAAAGAGCTTTGCCGCAACATTACCATGAAGGGAAGTCCCATCCCAGTTTAGTTCCGCTTGCCCAGAAAGTGGGGGTGCTGACCAAGCTTGCCCTTGCACCATCCCTTCTGTCAAATCAATGGTGGCTGCACCCTGCAAAGCATTAATTGGTCCCCAAATTGTGGCAGCGACATTAAAATTACCCTCTAGCGGAAAATCTCCTGGGATATTTAGCTGGATCTGTTCTAGTGTAATATGTGCAAACAGGCCTTCCTGATCAAAATGGCCATTCACAGACTGTCGATGGGAATTCTGATCCCACTGTAGCTCATAGACGACCTGGTTATCACTAAAGGTAGTCTTAAGAGCCAGGTTATGCAGTGAATTGTCATAAATAGAAGCTTCACTCATCCAAAGGGTAGCAGCGATTTTTGGCGTATTCCAGCCTTCAGACATATCCCAAGCTAATTGTCCGACCCCACGAACCTGATTAAGGACGTGAGATAAAGCCCTGTCACCAAAGAAGGCAATTACTGCGTCAACACCAATATTACGGATCACTCCAAACGTCGAGAATTCATCCACACTTACACCACTACCACTAAGCCAAACATCCGCCATTCCCCAGTTAAACTTAGCATAGTCGAGTATCCATTCGGATTCACTGCGCTGAAAAAACATCGCAAAGTCATCAATTTGATAACCTGCCCATTGTAATGTAGAACTCTGTATGGCACCTTGTATGCGAAAGTCTTGAGCTGCCACATGCTCCCAGGTTATTTCACTGGCAAGTTCAAGCTCCGGGTAATGAAAATGTCCATGACCGCGCATTGGATATCCGCTGGACATATCGATGGCATGTTCAAAGCGCAGTGATCCCACGGTTCCTTTAGCGATCCAATGTTTCCCTGTTTCAAGCTGTCCATCCCATAGAAAGTCGAGGATGTCGCTAGCGTGGTACGGCTTCAGAAAATCAGGTGTTAACACGCGAATCGAGCCCGCGACAACACGAATTTTTACTTTTGGTAACCCGCTAAGCAACAAGTCTTCCCACACCTGCTGATAGATCCCATATACGTCTAAAGGCTCAGCGCTTTGAAACGCAACTGTCGCATCCGTCAGTGTAACCTGTACTCCTTGCCAAGTAACCTGGAGCGCTACCTGACTTGTAAAACGCAGACCTGGTTGTTCATAACTTACATCTGTCAGCACAAGACCCTCGCCTGGAACGAAACGAGCTGTCGAAAGCTCCAAACCAGGATATGTATGAAACACACGCCGAATCAGGCGTTCTTGAATGGGATGCCAACTCCATAGAATAACTAGCAGACTAAGTATACTTAGGGTCCAGAGAATACGAGAAAACCTCAAAGTTAGCCCTCCACTTAAGAGTAGTTATCATAACTATTCCTCTTTTATAGCAGGGTTTCCTGTAAGAATGCAGCGAAAACAGCTGGTAATTACTGTCACTAAGAGGTTTCGTCTTGCTATGGTGCTATCACTTCCACATCAAATGTAGCTACACCCTCAATGACATATTGTGTGGTTAGACGAACACGGATTGGTTCATTGTTCCTATCATCCCAACGATACTGGTAACGATCAGACTCTCCATCATCAATCTCGCTCTCCATTAAAGGTGTTAGACTCTCTGACTCGTTATAGCTAGTCTCAGAATAGGAGTTCTCTGTATCGTCCGCTGAACTAAAGCTATTAATAAAAGGATAAAACTCAGCAACGATCTCATTATTCCGCTCGCGTTGCATAAATCTATCGAGTAATTTATCAAGACTTTCGCCACCGCTAGGAATATGACGAATGTAGTCCTCACTATCCTGATCCATGGACTGCCAGGTTGTGTGTACGGTTGGTTTCACAGAATAATAACCAGAACCGCCGCCACGCACAGTGATAGTCATTAATCCTGGCAACGTATCCTCCGGTATATCTATCCGTAAAATTCGATACTCTACTTCACCGCGATAAGGACGAATGGCCACTTCCACTTCTACACTGTCCTTTGCAGCAACTTGAAAATCTCGCGGAATAGCTTTTTCAATTGATGCTGTCTTTCGCTTCTCTTCAATAATTATTTTTGTACTCACTTCTGTGAGTTCTACCTTTTGTAACTTGTTAAACATTAACAATTCCAGAGCTTCAATGAGATCGTAAAGAGCCCAAACGGCAATATCTGAGTCGCTATAAAACATATTGTCGCGAACGATTGCCGTCGGTAGGTTAGCTGCAAGAAACTCTGACTGGACAAAAGCTGTACCATTACCGATCCGGTCTAAGGTTGCATCAATCGCCTGGTACACACTGCTAACCACTAGCGGTAAAATGAGTTTCTCATCCATGACGGTCTCCACTTGATACGTAGCTACTGTGTTACGTGTCCTATCCTCAACCTGGATATTAATCGGCAGGTAACTTGGCGTATGTCCTAGTACCCCAGCAACACCTGCAGCCCGATCCTGGTATAAAGTTCCAATGGTATCTCCTGCAGATGCAATCTTGAAAGGGAATTCCATACTCGGCATTGTATAATGTATAATTGCTGGAGTCACAAAATAGTTAACATCACCACGATGTAAGAACGGGTGCCCAAATCCAGTAAATGCATCGTCTTTCACATAGGTTACAGTTCCAAACGCTACGGCTTGAAAATCACCACGCAACAACTGAACGCCAAAAGCAGATCCAGGTTGTAGTGGTGATCCCTCCATTCTAGTTACTTGACCGGTAACGTTAGACATGACCTGCAAACCAAGACGAGCTAATTCACTCCTTAGGTAGGTAAAAGCACGATCATACATACCGCCAATCATCAATGGCGTTTTTAATGCTTCCGCGCCATCAGGAAGATTAGGCTGTATACCTGACTTTTCTGTCGGTAAATCCTTTAACAAGTTAAGCATCCAATCAGCAGGTGTCACTAACCCTACTCGATGATCTGTAAAAGCATAACCATAACCAATGGCACCAAGGAGCTTGTTATCAATATAAACAGGACTACCACTCATACCCGATGCAATGCCACCACTACGATCGATAACATCACCGCTAACCTTGATCATAACCAAGGGTGGTGTGGGAGGCGCTTGTGGAATAACAGTAATTATTTCCATTTGGAATTCTTCAATCTGTGTTCCTTGTACCACCGTCCGCCCCACTCCCCGCATGCCTGGACGAACTTGATCAAGAGGGAACACTTCGGCAGAAACTTGTGGGCACAACATACCCAACATAAGTATTACAGCTAATAGATTTCTAAACCTCACTAAAGTCATCTCCTCACCTGCGACTTTCAGGGGTAATGACGATTAAAGCATTGCTAACCGGCCGTTCCACCCCATCAGAGGGTAAATTTAGAACTCGATCACGTATTACCATAGTGGTAGAACCCCCGCCATCTAAATTCATTGCATCAACCGCACCTAATTCGAGCATTAGCCTTGCCAATTCATCTAGGGTCATGCCCACACTTATTCCAGGTTGGCGCCCATTAACTGTTACTAGTAGCAATGTATTCGAAGCAGTTAGCCCTAGCGCAGTCCGCGGTGCCCGTCCAACTAAAATATCTCTCTGAAACTGCTCCGACTCACCATTTATATAAATCTGACCATCCCTAACTAATCGGGGGCCACCACCAATAATCGTATCATACCCTTGAGAAATCAAGTCAGGTTCCAACTTAAACTCCCAGTTCAAAGTATCTCCCTCTGAAATCCCACGTAAGAAATCACGAGCTCTCCCATGGCCTGAGACAACCCAACCATCTAATGGAATAGCCATTTGTCCATAACCAATACGCTGCACTTGGTTATCAACAACCACCAAATCAATTCCATGCTGATTCGTACGCGTTGTTCCACCGTGGTCAGGGCTATAAAGGATGAGTTCATCTACACCCCGGGGACGATTCACTCCACTAATCGAGTAGCTGTGTCCATCAGGTGCAAAAACAGTACCACTAAAGCCTACTTGCCCAATACTAGCACGACCAGGCCCTAAGCCAATAGCCGTTCGCATCGCATAAGGCTCGCTAAGTACACGACCATCAATGGCTAATAGACCAAGCGGACGACCGTCTGCAGCAAAATACAGCCCATTTACAGCTGCAATGGCCTCTCCCCGCTGCGCCATCGAACTGACCAACTCCTGACCATATATTTGATCTAACGCGACCAGGGATTTTACGGATACTAGTGGATCATTGAGATCGACTGCCAGAAAATTAACGATTAACGGTCCTGCCTCGATACCCCGTCTTTCATGGCCATAGCGGACACCTTGAGTAACGGTATGTAGTGTTTGGCGCACAAATACTTTATTAACAGTTACTTTTAATCGGCCCTCTTCGTATATCCACTGCACATCAGGTAGTACATAATTGAAATCTAAAACAATACGAGTACTTATTGTTTCAGGTCCTCGGTCAATACGAATAGCAGCAAGAGCCCCATCCCGAATATCAATTCGACCCTTTTGACCAATATATTGTTCCTCCAGGTCAATTATGACTTTCATGGGGTTTTTTGTTTGCCAAACCCTAAATCCATGAGCTGACGGAACGGGAATGCTAAAAATAATCGCGTCAGGTAAAACCTGGTATTCATAGCTTTGGGCTTGGACACCCAGTGCTAAACTAAGCTGCAATAAAAATATAAAGCCATACATAATAACACGAATTTTCTTATCCACAATATTCCCTCCTAATCGTATAATTTCTGGATAAGTAGCTGATATCCTTCTAGCTATTTCAAAGAAAAAACCCGCTCAACGGAGCGGATTCTCTTTAATCATTATCAGGAACACCATTTACTAATTGATCGTATAACAATCGTCCTAAGCCAATTCCCCCAGCCTTAGACATAACCGTTGACATCTCTTCATCTAACATGGATTGAAATATTTTTTCGCCCTTGCGATCACCAAATACATTACCACCATCTGATACTGTCTTGCGCATCTCCGTAAGCAATTGGTGCAAAAATAGCGATTCAAACTGATCAGCTGCTTCCTGTAAAGACTTTTGCGATGAGGACATCTTTTCGGGTGTCTGCTTTAACCTCTCAGCCCGGCTCGATATTTGCAGATTTGGATCCCATGCTACTTTCACTAAAATATCCCCCTTCAATTGAACGGATAGTTACAATATAATCAGTTCACCATATAATGCTCCAGCAGCCTTAATCGCTTGCAAAATCGAGATAATATCACGAGGCGAGGCTCCGATAGCGTTAAGTGCTTCAACTAGGTTCTCTACACTGCTTGTACCATCTAAAACCATTAGCCGATTTACATCCTCAGTTACATCAATATCATATTCGGCAGTAACCACAGTTTCTCCTGCTGCAAATGGAGGCGGCTGAGCAACTTGCAGTGAAGACTCTACTCGGACGTTTAAATTACCGTGAGCGACTGCAATTGTAGAAATACGCACTCCAGCTCCCATCACAATAGTTCCCGTACGCTCATTGACAATAACTCTTGCTTGCGCATCAGGCCGTACTGGCAATTCTTCCAACTTTGCAATAAAGCTCACGATTTGGTTGCGGTAGTTAGTGGGAATTTCAATGCGTACCGTTGCTTGATCTTGGGCCCAAGCGGTACTGCTATCATACACCTGGTTAATCACTTCGACTAAGCGATGAGCCGTTGTAAAATCTGGTTCGCTCAGAATGAGTGTCAACATCTGTCCATCAGATACACTTCCGGCAATGTCTTGCTCCACAATAGCCCCATTTGGAATCATACCAACTGTGGGATGATTCTGTTGTACATTACTCGAACCTCCCCGCGCATTAAATCCACCAATGGAAATTGATCCTTGCGCTGCAGCGTAAATTTGTCCATTCGCCGCTTCAAGAGGAGTCTGTAACAAGAACCCTCCTTGTAGGCTTTTGGCATCACCTATTGACGAAACCGTGACATCGACTCGATCTCCAGTGCGTACAACTGACGGCAAATCAGCGGTAACCATTACAGCTGCAATATTACGTAGCCGCAAGTCATCAGCAGAAACGGTAATCCCAAATTTTTCCAACATGTTAGCAATCATCTGCACACTCGCTCGAGTTCCTCCACCATCACCAGAGCCATTTAAACCTATCACTAAGCCTAGTCCATAGATTTGATTATCTCGCACACCTTGCACACGAGCGATGTCTTTGACTCGCACTAATGGTGTATCAAATTGAATCGGCACAACTCCTGTCCCGCTAAAACCGGCACTTTGAAGACTAATTACTTCAACAACAGGCACATCACTAGCTTGAACTCCTAAGGATAAGCCAATCATAAGACAAGCTAACAGAACAATCCGATATACACTACCCATGATTTACCTCCCTTAAAATAGCCAATTAAATAAACGAGTTAATATTCCTGGTTGATGCTTATCACCAACCACGCCTGTACCAGAAAACTCAATTTGCGCATCTGCGACTAGCGATGAAATTATCGTATTATCAGGAGCGATATCCCGTGAGCGTACAACTCCTGAAACTACCATTTCCTGTTCCTCTGCATTAATCACAATACGCTGCCGTCCTTCAATCCGCATATTGCCATTGGGAAAGATTTCTACCACACGAGTTGTCATCGTGGCTGATAAACTACCGCCCCGACTTGTGGTTCCTCCCGCTGAAAAGTCATCTCCTCCGCTTAACCGAAGGAGCGGAATCAGATCTGCTAACACCCCAAGCCCTGGACCCACATTGAAATTTGACTCTTTACCTGACGAAGTATTGGCGGATTGAGTCGCTCTTGCTTGCTCCACAATCACAACGGTGACTAAATCGCCGATTCCACGAGCCTTAGTATCAGCAAACATAGAGGAAGGACTAGAGGCGAATAGTGAAACAGCCATCGTTGTAGTGCTTATACACAATCCAGTCACCACGATAACGACTCCCACGAATACCATCCACTGTCTATGCTTCAATTTCCAACACCTCCTCCGGTTTCCACACGGACCACATCAGAGCTGACGATTTGAGCCTGTACAATTTGCCGTGTCGTCAGATTTTCGACACGAATAATTTCCCCAAACCCTCCTGTTGCTAAAGCGCGACCCGGAGCCGACACTCGTACATTTCCCATTTCAGCTATGATATTCACGCGCTTACCTGTCTCCACCAAGGGTGGTACTTCGACGAGATTAGCATTTAGTTCACTGCCATAACTAACCGTCCGAATCACCCGCTTACCAAGGAAATCTTCTACTTTCGTACGAGTAGCGGGAACCCGCCCTGAACGTTCTTCTAAACGTAAATCAGCTTGCGTTAACACATGATGACGAGCTAAGTTTCTGGTTGCTACTACCACTGTATACGTGTTTACGGCTGGAGTTACAGACACTGGAGGCGCTGGATGGATCTCTTCTAAGACGCTCTCTCTGTCGACGGAGGCTTCACTCGCTGTATTCGTGTAAACCTCAACTCGCGGGGCACCAGAGAATTCTAGACTACGAGGATCGATGCCTGCTTGGCGTAATCGAGTATCTATATGCCCGACTGTAACTCGTTGACTTCTACCAGGCAATGCAGCAGGAGCAACTACCACAGCTGCAAGCTTTGCTGTCAACTCTTCGTCAGCGCTTTTAATCGTTGCAATACTCCCTAGAACAATATCACGCCCGGTGACGTCTGCCTGTTCATAAAGAAACACTGTAGGCCTGGTCTGCGCCCCAACTTGCGCCTCACCAACCATAAAAAGGCCTACCCAAACACTGATCAAAAGATAGCGAATAGCTTTATTCTTTTGCATCTCTATCACCTATCGACGCAGGTTATTTGCTGTCTGAAGCATATCATCAGCAGCTTGAATTGCTTTGGAATTTGTTTCATAAGCTCGTTGGGCTACGATCATACTAACCATCTCTTCCACAACCTGCACATTGGACATTTCTAAGAAACCTTGTGCTAAAACTCCAAAGCCATCAAGTCCGGGAGTTCCCACTATTCCTTCACCACTCGCTGCAGTAGCTGTGTAGAGATTCCTACCATCGCTTTTTAAGCCAGCTGGGTTAATAAACCGGGCTAACATAATACTATCAATTTCTACAGGCGCATTTTGGTTTGGCATCATCACAGAGACCGTACCATCAGAACCTACACTTACACTCAGAGCATCGTCATCAATTCGGATCTCTGGTTCAAGCGGAAACCCATCGGAGGTTACAATTCGACCATCACTATCTCGTTTGAATGCTCCATCTCTAGTGTAACGTACCCCACCGTCAGGTAGCAATATCTGAAAAAACCCATCCCCTTCAACAACTAAATCCAGGGGATTATCCGTTTGTTGAAACGTTCCTTGACTAAATATTTTCTGGGTAGCTACTGGTCGCACTCCATGCCCAATTTGAATTCCAGTTGGCACTTGCGCTCCTGCAGTAACTGGTGTTCCTGCATGTTTTAACGTCTGGTACAATAAATCCTGGAAATCGACACGGCTCTTTTTAAAACCAGTAGTGTTAACGTTTGCTAAGTTATTGGCTGTTGTGTCAATCTTAAATTGCTGCCCGGTCATACCCGAAGCAGCCGTCCATAATGCGCGCATCATAAGACAAGATCCCTCCATTTGTATCGGGGAACTGTATCCATCATTCAACAGTTATAGCCTCTGTAAACCAGTCCAGCTTTTTTTACCCCGTTTTATTTCGTTTTTAGCGGCCAGCTATTTCGTTAACAGCTTTGCCGAGTGTATCATCGTAAGCTTGTACTAACTTTTGATTTGCTTCATAAGACCTCTGAACTTCGATGAGATTAACCATCTCGCGTATGACATTAACATTCGCCATTTCGAGCGCCCCTTGCTTAATGGTTGCATTAAACCGAAAAATCGGCCCTGTTGCTTCTGTTGCCTCGTATAAATTTGCTCCTTGTTTTAATAGACCACCTCGATCGGGAAACTCTACCAATAATAAACGATCTTGTATTTCACCATCAATCATCACAAACCCATCCGCACGAATGGTAATATCATCATTTCCCACAAATATGGGACCATTTTCACCGCGCACTCTATGTCCGTCAGCAGTAACTAACCACCCTGTACCATTTAGAGTAAACTGACCATCCCGTGTATACCGGGGTCCCTCTGGTGTATCAACACTAAAAAATCCAGGGCCAATCAATGCGAAATCCAAACTATTTCCCGTGGAGTGAATCCGACCTGGTAGAAATGAAGAATGACTCCCATCAACCACAGCACCAGTTCCTAATCGACCAATCGGTTGGCGCTCGTCCTTATACTCACGCTGTAAAAGCATTTCTGGAAACGAACGAACATGCGCTGTTTGCCTGTGATATCCCACTGTATCAATGTTTGCTAGGTTATTAGCGATAACGTCTGTATTGACTCCTTGTACCAACATACCTGAAGTAGCTGTATAAATACCACGAATCAAATTTACACCTCCTTGCCTCTATATCACTTTTATCGGCTCACCCTAAAAGAAACTTTAGTAAAATAAAAGGCCCTTAGGCCTTAAATGTTGAGCGCGATGTGAGAATAGCACCATCTCTTAATTTATCCAACATTTTTAGTACTTCACCCGTTCCCCTGGCTACGCAGGTTAAAGGATCTTCTGCTATATGTACAGGAACATGGGTTTTTTCTAGAATGAGATCAGCTAACCCATCGAGTAATGCTCCGCCACCTGTAAGTATCATTCCTTGGTTTACTATGTCTGCGGCAAGTTCGGGAGGGGTTACCTCTAAAACAGATATAATCACATCAATAATATTATGGATAGGTTCCTCTAACGATTGATAAACACTGTGCGAACTTAATTCCACAGTACAAGGAAGACCAGTTACCAGATCACGTCCACGAATGTTCATCTTGCGTTCTTCTCTCGGATACGCAGTACCAATTTCAATCTTTATTTGCTCAGCCGTTCGTTCACCAATAGCAATATTATAGACCCGTTTAACATGGCGACCAATTGCCTCTTCTAAATGAGAGCCCCCAATTCGTAATGATTGGCTGACAACCTCTCCGCCTAAAGAAATCACCGCAATATCTGTGGTTCCACCACCAATATCCACAATCATATTGCCGCTAGGAGCAGAAATATCTATTCCACAACCGATGGCTGCAGCCATGGGCTCTGATATGATATAAACATCCTTAGCAGCTGCTTGGGTTGTCGCTTCTAAAACAGCCCTCTTTTCTACGCCGGTAACACCAGAGGGTACACACACCACGACTCGCGGTTTAAACAGACGACGGTGCCCAACAGCCTTTGCAATAAAAAACTCTAGAATTTGTCGAGTTACTTCATAGTCAGCAATAACACCTTCGCTTAAAGGCCGAATTGCCTTTATGTTTCCAGGTGTCCGTCCAATCATCTGTCGAGCCTCTTCTCCTATCGCACAAATCTTGTTTGTGTCTAGGTTCATAGCTACGACTGAAGGTTCTTGAATCACAACACCTTTGCCCTTAACAAAAACTAAGATGTTAGCCGTTCCTAAATCAATACCAATATCTACTCCAAACATCGGGAAATGCCCCTTTCTCACATATATCCATTATGCTATTCGACATTATGAGAGGCAATTCCTTTAAAAATCCTACTAACCTTAAGATACTTTGCGAGTTCGACTATATTTTTTCTTTGTAGCTTCCCCACCACGGATATGCCGTTCAGCCTTATTAAGCTCTAGTACTTCCTTTACCTGACTGGCTAAATCTTCATTAACTCGTGGTAGGCGTTCGGTAACATCCTTGTGGACGGTACTCTTACTTACACCGAATACAATAGCCGCTTGCCTTACTGTAGCGTTGGTCTTTACTATATATAAACTTACATCCACCACTCGTTTGCGGATATAGTCCCTCATCATCGCTCCCCCTAGCACTTTTTGTACATTTATATGCTAGGATCAAGCTAATATGCTACTAGAGCCAATATTCCCCTAACGCATATACAGCGTTGGATCTAGGGGTGCTCCTTGATATTGAAGCGCAAAAAATATCGACCCATGATCATTCACCATTCCGATCACATGATTCTGCTTAATCATCTCTCCCACCTGGACTGTTAGCCCATGTAGTCCATTATAAACACTCTGCCAACCACTGCCATGCTCTACAATTAGTTCCATGCCCCCTCCCCCAGGACGAATTTTTTCGATGCGTCCAGGTAAAACTGTGCGTACCCCTTCGTTAACCACACTACTAAGCTCAAGTCCACTATGAAAACGCCAATCTTGATAGACTGGATGACGATACCACCCGTAATTTATGGAAATTTCACCCTTTACAGGCCAGAGAATATGATCAAAAGTAATACTTAAAGCTTCTTGTACCGGTTCTCGGTCCACACCAGGCCTTAGCGTTTGGGGATCAGGGAGCTCTTCTGCTGGTGGTGGTGTAACCTGTTTCCGATCAGGAATTTGCGTTTCCCGCACAGCTGGCGGTTGCACCACTACTGGTAGAGTAGACCGCTCTACCACCCAATAGTATTCTGATTCCAATAACGATTGCAATTGTTTACGTACTAATTCATCAAAGTTATCTGGAACCGTCACAACAGGTTGCGGCAACACAGCCCTTGCTGGTAAGAAATAGCTTGTTCCAATCCAAGCACCGGCAACTATAACCACAACGACAATAACTAATAAGCGCAATCCTTGGTCAAGTAGATTTCCACTTTGAAAACGAAATGCCTGGGAAAACCAATCCTTAAGATGTATTTTTCTTATGCTTAGTTTTCGAAACCAATTTTTTATTTGCATACTATCACCACCTAAAGGGTAGTATGCACAAAAATTTCCAGTATATACAAAAATGATTAATAGATTTCCGTCGCTCGCCGCTTGTTGAAACATCCTGCTTCAACCAATATAAAGACTCGCTATGGTAATCTATTAATCACTTCATTACTCGTTGTCTGTGGCATTGATGCGATTTATTGCTTTTTCTAAGGCGATCTGAACACGAGCAAAATCCCAGTCGGCTTGGGCTTCATCTAGACGCTGTTGCGCTCGTTCCTTCGCTTCTTTAGCGCGTAATACATCGATCTCTTCCGCTAATTCGGCGCTGGATGCTAAAATCGTTAACGTATTATCAGCCATTTCCGCAAAACCACCACTAATAGCTGCTTTACGCTTTTTCCCCGTTTTCGGACCAAACTCAACCAAACCGATTTTGAGTGCTGTTAAGAGGGGGGCATGGTTGGCCCATATGCCTAATCGCCCGCTAGTGGTTGGCAAAAGCACAGACTCTACCTCTACTTCAACCACCTGTCGTTCGGCCGTTACAATCTCCAACCGATAACTACTCATGATTATGCACTCTCCTGTTGCATATTCTCCGCCTTAGCAACTGCTTCCTCAATCGTGCCCACCATATAAAAGGCTGATTCTGGTAAATTATCATGTTTTCCATCTAGTATTTCGCGGAACCCACGAATCGTCTCTTTGACAGGCACATACTTACCCGGTATCCCGGTAAACGTTTCGGCCACAAAAAAAGGTTGCGATAGAAAGCGTTCCAATTTTCGCGCACGGGCCACAATAATCTTATCCTCATCCGACAACTCATCCATACCTAAAATCGCAATAATATCTTGCAGTTCTTTAAACCGTTGTAACACCTGCTGTACACCACGGGCAACCTCATAATGATCCTTTCCAACTACATCAGGACTTAAGAGCCGGGATGTACTTGCGAGTGGATCAACAGCGGGATAAATTCCCTTTTCCGATATGCGTCGCTCTAAGTTCGTGGTCGCATCTAAATGTGCAAAGGTAGTCGCCGGCGCTGGATCGGTATAATCATCAGCTGGAACATAAATCGCTTGAATCGAAGTAATCGATCCTTTTTTCGTGGTAGTAATCCGTTCCTGTAATTGTCCCATTTCTGTAGCGAGTGTTGGTTGATAACCAACCGCTGAGGGCATCCGACCCAAAAGTGCAGACACCTCAGACCCTGCTTGCGTGAAACGAAAGATATTATCAATAAAGAGCAATACATCCTTACCCTCGTTATCGCGGAAATTCTCGGCAACAGTTAACCCAGTTAAGGCCACTCGTAAACGGGCCCCTGGTGGTTCGTTCATCTGACCAAAAACCATTGCTGTTTTATCGATAACACCAGACTCCTGCATCTCTTCATAGAGCTGATTTCCTTCACGGGTACGCTCTCCTACTCCTGCAAAAACCGAAAACCCACCATGTTCATAGGCAATATTACGGATTAATTCCATAATTAGCACAGTCTTACCCACACCTGCTCCACCAAACAACCCGATCTTTCCACCGCGGGCATAGGGAGCGAGTAAATCAACAACCTTAATGCCAGTCTCCAAAATGGTGGTGGCAGGTTCCACTTCATCCACACTCGGTGCCGAGCGGTGAATAGGCAGCCGCTTCCCCTCATCTAATGGAGGATTACCATCAATGGTTTCCCCTAAAACATTCAGAATTCGTCCTAGTACCCGTTCACCCACGGGTACCGAAATTGGTTCACCCTGATCAACGGCGCGCATTCCACGTTGTAATCCATCCGTACTAGACATTGCAATACAGCGTACCACATTGTTACCAAGGTGATGGGCAGCCTCTAGAGTTATACTAATGTCACGCTCATCATTTGTGGCTTGAATAACAATAGCGTTCGTCAAATTCGGTAATTGTTCTGCTGGAAATTCTATATCCACAACCGGACCAATTACTTGGACAACTTTACCTACGTTTTCACTCATTTGTCTACCTCCCAAACTCCACGTTCTCTTATCCGAGGGCCTCGGCCCCACCAACAATTTCTGATATTTCTGTTGTAATTGCGCTTTGACGAGCACGATTAAAAGAAAGACTTAACTGTTCGAGTAGTTCACCAGCATTGTCACTAGCACTATGCATCGCATTCATCCGCGATCCCTGTTCACTCGCTTGCGCCTCAAGCAAAGCTTGAAAAACTACTGTATCCACATAGAGAGGTACCAGAGTCTGAAGGACATCACCAACCGAAGGTTCGTACAGATACAACGGTTGTACACCCCTTGCGACTGGAGTTTTCTCCGCTTCTAACTCTGTAAGAGGCAAGATCTGTTGCATCTCCGTCTTGTGGATCACTGTACTGACAAAATGGGTATATAAAATTACAACTTTGTCAAAGAGATCGTTGCGGTAGAATTCTTGTACTACCTGGGATATTTCTTGCGCTTGATTAAAGTTGGGCTTATCTCCTAAATACACGTAATCAGCGAGAAAAGGTTTATCCAATCGTCGAAAATAGTCCCTGGCCTTACGCCCGACTAAAACCATCTGCACATCTTCATGTTCTCGTAAAAACTCCTCCGCTTGGCGAAGGATATTGGCGTTGTATCCACCAGCTAAACCGCGATCGGAAGTAACCACAATTAAGCACGCACGCTCACCATCATTGCTGCGCACAATACTTGGCACCTCTTCGCCAGCAGCACTAGCTGCTCTTAACGCGCGCCCTAATGATTGTTCCAGGCGTTTACGGTAAGGACGAGAGCGCTCAACTCGTTCTTGTGCTCGACGCAATTTCGATGCAGCAATCATTTCCATTGCCTTTGTGATCTGTTGGGTATTCTTGACAGTCTGCATTCGTCGTTTTAAATCACGCCCTGATTGTGCCATCAAAAATCCCCCTTACGCAATGAAATTCTGCTTGAATTGAGTAATTGCTAGTTTAAGCTGCTCAATAACTGCATCTGTCAGCGTTTTCTCTTGAGTTATCGTAGCTAAAATCTCTGGTTGTTCCGTTTTGAGATAAGTAATAAACTCTTGCTCAAAGCGATGCAACTGACTTATATCAATAGAATCTAGGTATCCATTGGTCACTACATATAAAGCAACGACTTGCTCGCTAGCACTCATCGGAGCAAACTGACCTTGTTTTAACACTTCAACCGTCCGTTCACCTCTGGCTAATTGGGCCTGGGTAGCCTTATCTAAATCTGAACCAAATTGAGCAAACGCTGCTAATTCCCGAAATTGCGATAAATCTAAGCGCAGACGCCCAGCCACTTGCTTCATTGCCTTAATCTGAGCAGATCCTCCAACCCGTGAAACCGAACGTCCAACACTGATTGCTGGGCGGACACCAGCATAGAACAAATCGGACTCCAAGAAGATTTGCCCATCCGTAATCGAAATCACATTCGTTGGAATATATGCCGAAATATCGCCAGCCTGTGTCTCAATAATCGGTAGAGCTGTAATCGAACCGGCTCCTAGTTTATCACTGAGCTTTGCAGCCCGTTCTAATAAGCGGGAGTGGACATAAAACACATCGCCAGGAAACGCTTCACGACCTGGTGGTCGCCGCAAAAGCAGTGATAACTCACGGTATGCCGTCGCATGTTTCGACAAATCATCATAGACAATGAGTACATGCTTACCGTTAAACATGAATTCTTCACCCATGGCAACTCCTGCATAGGGTGCAATAAACAACAATGGTGCTGGATCACTCGCTGTTGCTGATACCACAATGGAGTAGTCCATCGCTCCATGTTTCTTCAATGTCTCGACAATACCAGCAATCGTCGATGCCTTTTGCCCAATCGCGACATAGATACAAATAACATCCTGCCCCTTTTGGTTCAAGATCGCATCAATAGCAATCGCCGTTTTTCCCGTTTGGCGGTCACCAATAATTAACTCCCGCTGACCGCGACCAATTGGGACCATGGAGTCAATCGCCTTCAAACCAGTTTGTAACGGTTCGTGAACGGCCTTTCGTTCAATAACCCCAGGAGCTTTACTCTCAATCGGTCGATATGTATCCGAATTAATGGGACCTTTACCATCGACAGGCTGGCCTAAGGGATTAACCACGCGCCCAATCAACTGATCACCCACCGGAACCTGCACAATACGTCCTGTCCTTTTTACCGGATCGCCCTCTTTGATATGGGAATAGGGTCCAAGAATAACACATCCGATATTATCCTGTTCTAAATTCAGTACCATACCTAATACTTCGTTAGGAAACTCCAACAACTCTCCTGCCATAGCCTCTTCGAGGCCGTAAACACGCGCAATTCCATCACCAACCATTAAAACTGAACCGATGTTTTCTACCTCTATCTCAGCTTCAAATTGTTCGATTTGTCGCTTTAATATAGCTGTAATCTCATCCGGTCTAATCGCCATCTTCTTCACCTCGCTGCATAATTTGCTCCACTAATATTTTTTGGATACGAGAAGCTGCCATACCATCTCCGTATGGATTCAGGGCTGAAGCCATCTTATGATAAAGTTCCTTATCCAATAATAAGTTCGTTATCTCTCTCACAATCTCCTTTTTCCTTGTACCAATTAGCTTAAGACCACCTGTTTGGATCCCTTCAGGTCGTTCTGTGCTATTGCGTAGCACTAATACCGGTTTATTGAGTGCGATCCCTTCTTCTTGCAACCCCCCCGAATCAGTGACAAGCATCGTACAATGATTCAAGATATTAGCAAATTCTAGGTAACCTGGTGCATCAATTAGGTGGATATTCGGCTGATCACCCAACTTAGCGCGTACAACTGATTGAATCTGAGGGTTCCTATGCATCGCAAAAGCTATCTCCACAGCAGAAGATGTGGCTACTTCCATCAGTGCATCACAGATATCTCTAAGTGGTTTGCCCCAGTTCTCTCGTCGATGTGCTGTCACCAGAAGTAACGGTCGTTGCCCACAAGTGATTCCAGGGGGGAGGGTCTGAAACTGATACTCCGGTTTCACTACCGATAGTAAAGCATCAATCACAGTGTTACCTGTGACAAAAATCCTAGTGGGGTCAATGCCTTCGTTCGTCAAATTCTTGGCTGCCTGCTCAGTAGGGGCAAAATACAAACTCGCTAATACATCGGTTAGTCTTCGGTTCGCTTCTTCCGGAAAGGGATCGAATAGAGAGTTAGTCCGTAAACCTGCTTCCACATGAGCCACAGGTATGCCTTTGTAAAAGGCCGCTAATGCCACAGCAAAAGCAGTGGAGGTATCTCCGTGGACTAAAACCCAGTCCGGCCGCCACTGTGTTAGTATGGGTTCAACTCCCAACAAGACGCGGGTGGTGATTTGACTCAAAGATTGTCCTGCTGTCATGATATCTAGGTCATAGTCCGGGCAAATATCAAATAGTTCCAAGACCTGGTGGAGCATTTCTCGATGCTGTCCGGTAACAATCACCTTCGTTTGCCATATCTTGCTGCTCTTTAATGCTTTGACCACAGGTGCCATTTTAACGGCTTCGGGTCTTGTTCCGAATACAATTGCGATTTTAGCCATCTACAATACCCTCCGGTGCGAGCGCATAACCAAAGGACCTACCAAGCCAATCTTACTAGCTCCCCACATAAACACAGAACCAACAATTAATAGTATTATTGGTTGATGGCCGTTAAAGCGGGCTAAAAACAACGCTGTACCTGCACTCGCAAAACACAACATATACGCACACAAAGCCACCTGCCATTGGTTTAAACCTAAATCTAGTAGGCGATGATGGAAATGTTGCTTGTCCGCTTGATAAAAAGGAACACCTTGTTGCCAGCGACGAATAATCGCACAGCAAGTATCCATCACAGGTAACGCTAATATCATCACAGGAACCGATAAGTTAATGCGTGATACCCCTTGGAGCAAACCCTCAGCGGTAAGGGCAGCAAACAGAAATCCTAATAGCATGGCTCCAGTATCACCAAGGAAAATCTTAGCGGGGTTAAAGTTAAAGGGTAGAAACCCCAAACTCGTACCGACTAAAATTAAAACCAGCCCAGAAATTGAGCTTAATCCTAAATCATAGGCTAAACTAAAGAGCGCAAACGCCGCAATAACAATCACACCCGTGGCTAGTCCATCTAGCCCATCAATAAAATTAATGACATTAATAACACTCAACATCCAAATTGCAATAATAATTCCACTTACACTTGGCTGTAGCCACAAAAAAATTCCAACAGCCATTACTTGCCCGATAAACTTAAACCCTGCGTTTAAACCTCGATAATCGTCAATCAACCCAACTAATGCTATCACAATACCACCAGTTGCATATGGTAATAATCCTGGGTAATGCATAAGTTTAGCTGCTGTAAAAAAAGCTAGGAAAATGGCTAAGCCACCACCAGTAGGAACGGGAACTACATTAATCCTCCTCTCATTCGGTTGATCGACTAAGCCAATTTTCTCGGCTATGGCACGTACTATCGGTGTGAATAATAGTGTTAAACCAAAACCTATAAGCATGGGAATAACAACGCTTAACTGATTCACTACAATCCAACCCCTAACCATCCCAGCGGATTAAAGATATATTTGCCTCAAGTAATAACTCTTTCGCCAACGTATCTGGATAATCCCCCTGAAACAACACTTTTCGCACTCCAGCATTGATAATAAGCTTGGCACACAACGTACACGGCTGGTGCGTACAAAATAGGGATGTACCTTCTGTATTAATGCCGTGTAGTGCGGCTTGAATAATTGCATTTTGCTCCGCATGTACCCCTCGGCAAATCTCGTGTCGTTCACCAGATGGAATCCCAAGCTCTGTTCGAAGGCAACCCTGATCACCGCAATGGCCGATCCCTTTCGGCGCTCCATTATAGCCTGTAGAAATAATCTGTTTATCGCGAATTAACACTGCACCAATCTGACGGCGCACACAAGTAGAACGACTGCTGACTAATTCTGCTATATCCATAAAATATTGTTCCCATGACGGGCGCACTACCATATAACCACCTCAAGTTCCAATTTCATGCTTTGTCTACACTATTCGCCACAAAACCCAAAAATCCTAGGAAAAAAATCGGTATTTGCGTCTTTTTTGTTGTAGGACATATCATAATGCTAAAGCGATAGCTACTCACACAAGAATTAGGAGTAGCTATCGCTTTAGCATTATTCATGCACTTATTTTGTACCAAATAATCGATCTCCAGCATCGCCAAGACCAGGAATAATATAACCATGGGAGTTTAGTTGATCATCCACAGCAGCAGTAAAAATATCGACATCAGGATGGGCTGCTTGCACAGCTTGAATTCCCTCTGGCGCTGCCAAAAGGCACATGAGCTTAATGCTTGCACAGCCTCGCTGCTTAATAAAACCAATAGCAGCGGCTGCGGATCCACCCGTTGCTAACATTGGATCAATGAGAATGAAATCTCGCTCTTCACTATCTCCAGGTAATTTACAGTAATACTCCACTGGTTGGAGGCTCTCGGGATCACGATAAACACCAATATGTCCAACCTTCGCTGTAGGGATTAACTGCAATACTCCCTCAACCATCCCAAGTCCAGCGCGAAGAATAGGTATCAAGGCTAACTTTTTGCCAGCGATAGTAAATCCCTTGGTCGCACAAATCGGTGTTTCCACTTCAACCTCTTGTAACGGCATGTCCCGCGTTACTTCATATGCCATTAAAAGAGCCACCTCATTTACTAATTCACGAAAATCCTTAGGTCCAGTAGTCTTATCCCGGATAATGGTAAGCTTGTGTTGAATCAATGGATGATCAATTACATGCACTTTAGCCAAAAAACCCTCTCCTTCGTATCTAAATTTCTAGTCTAATCCGAGTTCTCTAGTTTATTGATCCGAGTTAAGTGTCGACCACCTTTAAATGCTTCATCTAACCATGCATCCACGATACATAGAGCTAACCCAGATCCGATCACTCGTGCTCCCATGCACAAAACGTTACTATCATTATGATTTCTAGTTGCTCGTGCAGAATACACATCGTGGCATAGCGCAGCTCGAATACCCTTAATCTTATTTGCAGCAATAGACATGCCAATACCGGTTCCACAAATCAGTATGCCACGCTCTACTTCTCCTGTGCTCACTTTCTCACAAACAGCCTGGGCAATGTCAGGATAATCACAGGAATCTTCAGTATACGTCCCCAAATCCTGTGCGTTGAGCCCCTGATCGAATAAATACTGATAGATCACCTGCTTTAGAGGAAGGGCTGCATGATCACACCCAATAGCTAATCTCACAAAGATACCCCCTACTACAACGAACTCTTCAAAATTTCCTGCAACGCCTGCGCAATTTCTTCAGCACATTCCACATAACGCTGTAACGATTGACCATAAGGATCAGAAACATCCATAACTACTTGTTGCTGACTAACCTGATTACTCTTCTCGCTCGCTGGTGCATTCTCCTGCTTTAACTTATACGCATATTCCTTTAATCCATAAACCTTGTCTTTCAAACCTGGAACCAATGCAAGAATTTGCTCTTTATGGCCTTTGGTCATGGTAAGAATTAAATCATATTCATCAAGAGCATCCAGCCAAACCAAGGAAGAACGGTGCTTAGACATATCCACTCCGCGCATCTTCATCACCGCGATAGCGTGATCAGTCGCACTATCACCGACAAAAGCAGCCAACCCAGCTGAGTCGACGATCAGATCAACCCCTTGCTTCTGGGCTGTCTGTTTCATCAGGGCTTCAGCCATGGCACTACGACAGGTATTCCCAGTACAAACAAACAGTATTTTCTGCATTAGTTATTACTCCCCCTAAGAAATAATAATACGGTACGCTGCCGCTTTACGCAATCGATTCATAATAGCCATTCCCATTTCGGTTTCTGGCAGTCCTTCCACGATTACATACTCTAGTTCCAACTCATCCGCTGTGCGCAACAAGTGGTAGATCGATGATGCTATTGCTCGCATATCGTGTTGCGATCCCATGTCTAAAACAGAGACATTCAGATACGCATGCACATGCTCACTAACAGCCATCACCCCGATGCGCTTATATATCTTGGACTTTTCTTGAATCAACTGTTTCACTGTGGATTGGATGTGATCACCTACCACTAATTCCACCCTAGCATCAGGGGCATAATGCTGGTATTTCATACCTGGTGAACGCGGTTTTTCAAAAATATCACTATAAACTCCTGGGTCAACAGCAACTTCTGTAACCGCTTGCAACTGCTCAAGCGTGACTCCACCCGGTCGAAGCAAACGATGGGGCCAACAGGTACAATCTATTACCGTAGACTCCAATCCCCACCCCGTGGATCCTCCATCTAAAACAGCTGCAATCTTACCCGCGAGATCTCGCCAAACATGCTCAGCTCGCGTTGGACTCGGTTTACCAGATACATTTGCACTTGGTGCCGCAACCGGAATAGTAGCAAGCTGCAAAAGCTGCAACGCTAATGGATGGTTTGGCACTCGCACAGCAACCGTATCTAACCCTCCCGAGACTACAGCGGGCACTCTTGAGGTTTTTGGCAAAATCAGACTTAAAGGCCCTGGCCAGAAGCGATCCATTAACGCTTGAACTCGCGAGGAGTACGGCTTGACGAGACTTGCTATTTGCAAAGAATTGTAACAGTGCACAATTAGCGGATTGTCTGCCGGTCGCCCTTTAGCCTTAAAAATCTTATGTACAGCTACTTCATCAAGTGCGTTTGCTCCTAAGCCATAAACGGTCTCCGTGGGAAAAGCCACACATTCCCCCTGCTGCAAAAAATTCGCTGCCAACTCAACTTGGTCAGCCCTTACTATTTGCGTCGTTAGATCCACTGTAAAATCACCACTCGATCGTTACCGGCATAATCTTGAATTACCTCACTGAGCCTAAAACCTTGGGCTTGACCGATACAAGATACAGCCTCCGCTTGATCCCACCCAATTTCCAACAACACATAACCTGGTTTCTCCAAATACTCACCAGCCTGCGACAGGATCCGACGATAAAAATCCAAACCATCATCGCCCCCATCGAGAGCACGAACAGGCTCTTGCTGAACCTCACAAGCTAAATCCCGTATATCCAAGGTTGGAATATAGGGCGGATTCGTACAGATCATTTGAAAGCGGTAATCGGACAAAGCAAAAAAGAGATTGCTTTCAACGAATGTCAGTTGTCCCCCTACCCCAAGCCGAATAGCGTTTTCCTGAGCGACTGCTAGTGCCGCTGCTGATATATCTGCGGCGACCACCGAACATGTCGGGACCTCTTTTGCCAGAGAAATCCCAATAATCCCACTGCCTGTCCCTAAATCTAGGATAGTCGGTGCAGAGTAAGCCTTCGCGATCCCAATGGCTTTCTCCACTAGAAATTCGGTTTCTGGACGCGGAATTAACACATCAGGAGTCACCAGAAAATCATTGGAGTAAAACTCCTTAGATGCAGTTAAATACGAAACCGGAGTGCGTTGTCCACGCTTACCAACCAACCTCCGATACCCATCAATCTCTTCCGTATTTAAAGGACGATCAAAATTCATATACAATTGTAGCCGACTTAAATGCAACAGATGCCCAAGTAAGAGCTCTGCATCTAAGCGTGGATTTTCACAGCCTCGCTGCTGAAGATAGTCGGAGCTGATCGTAATGAGTTCCATTACGGTTCGTACAGTGCTCATATCTAGGACTCCACAGCTTTCAAACGTTCTGTTTGATCCGCAGTTGTTAGTGCATCAACAATCTCCCCAATATCTCCTTCGAGAATCGAATCTAACCGATAGAGCGTAAGCCCAATTCGATGATCAGTCATCCGACCCTGGGGATAATTATAGGTCCGAATACGCTCACTCCGATCCCCTGTTCCCACTTGAGATTTGCGCTCAGCTGCTTGCTCCTCGTGCTGCTCATCCTGTAGCTTATCTAATAACCTCGCGCGCAAAATCCGCAATGCCTTATCCTTATTCTTATGCTGGGACTTTTCATCTTGGCAGGACACCACAAGGCCCGTAGGTATATGGGTGACTCGCACCGCCGAGTCTGTGGTGTTAACACTTTGACCACCAGGACCAGAGGAACGGTACACATCAAATCGTAATTCACTAAGATCAATATGCAACTCTACTTCTTCAACCTCTGGTAATACTGCAACCGTCGCCGTGCTCGTATGAATACGTCCTCCCGATTCCGTTGCCGGAATCCGTTGCACGCGATGTACTCCACTTTCATACTTTAAGCGCGAATACGCGCCCTTTCCTTCAATCATAAAAATAACTTCCTTAAATCCACCAAGCTCTGTAGCACTACCACTCATTATCTCAACACGCCAACGATTCGACTCTGCATAACGGGAATACATACGAAATAAGTGGCCAGCAAATAATGCTGCTTCGTCCCCACCTGTACCCCCACGGATCTCTACGATTACGTTCTTGTCATCATTAGGATCCTTTGGCAAGAGTAATAGCTTCAGTTTAGCTTCTAAGTCTTCTTTACGCTCACTTAGTTCCGCTAACTCAGCTTGAATCATCGCCTTGAAGTCTGCTTCTTGTTTTTCGTTAAGCATTTCCTTATCATCAGCAATTTCTGTAATCACACCTTTATATTCACGATAAATAACCATAACGCTATCAAGTTCTGAGTGGGTCTTTGCATACTTTTGAAATCGAACTTGATCACTAATAATGGCTGGATCACTAAGCTTATCGGTTAGGTCATTGTACTTCTCTTCTAGTGTCGCTAACTTATCGAACATTCTCTTCTCCCCTTTAATTCCTTACATATTTCTTGACGCTATGGGTAATTGGTGAACTTTATGCGCTTCGGCATGGGATGCATCCTTCTCCATTACCGTTTGTAACGCATCGATTGCCACTGCAATCTGACCATCATCCGGCACTCTTGTCGTTAAATACTGCAATCCTTTGCCAGGTAGTGCCACTAACTGAAAAATCGGATGACAATCTGTCTTTCCTGCTTTCCGAATGATTTCATAGGACAAACCAGCGACGATAGGTGTAATGGCAAGATGAGTTAATATCCGTTGTAAAAATGGTGGTCGTCCAAAGAAAGAAAAAACAAAAATGCTCATAAAAAACACAATCAAAATGAAGTTCGTGCCACATCGAGCATGGATCCGAGAATGCGCACGCACATTTTCGATTGTTAGTTCCTCATCTGTTTCATAGCAATTAATCGCCTGATGTTCGGCACCATGGTATTGAAATACGCGTTGAATATCTTTCATCCAGGATATCCCCATGATATATAAGAGAAAAAAGCTAATTTTAATCGCACCTTCATAAAAATTTAAAAGAATATTACTGTTAACAACAGTTTGCAGGTGGCGAACAATATAGGCTGGCAACATGACAAAAAACCCTATGGTTAATCCTATAGCAACTATAAAAGTGAGAACGAGATCTCGAGTGGTTAATTCCTCCTGCTCCTCTTGTGCAAATTCGTTAGCTGAATAGGTTAAGCTCCGCATACCAAGTATTAAGGTTTCAACCAAGGCCACAAACCCGCGGATTACAGGCTTCCCTAAAAGCAGAAATCGACTAGACAGAGTTTGTACCGGTCCATGCTTAATCGTTACCAGATCACTCTCTTTTCGCACAGCGATAGCCCAAAAATGTTTACCCCGCATCATTATCCCTTCAATAACTGCTTGGCCTCCATAATTAAATTTGCTCACTCGCTCCACTTCCTTTCACTAATTCCAATACTTCACTTACTTGCACGGAGGGCATGAGCATTACCAAGATGTCTCCCGTTAAAATGCAGTCGAGACCACGCGGTGCAACCACATCCTTGGGTTTACGATGAATTGACATAATACTCGCTTGGTACAGCGTACGCAAATTCGCTTCCGCTAGTGTTTGACCTGCTAAAGTCGATTCACTACCGACTGTCGCTTTTATTAACACTAAATCATCATTCGTGTGTAACACCTCGCGAAAGGGTTGGATGTCAAGCGGTTGCGCATAGGCAGAACTACTAATGGTACGATATCCCCGAGGTAGAAATAGCCTGATGATAATTCCCACTCCCACACCACAGATCCACCCTACAAATAGCGCTGTAAACGTACCGTAAAACACTCGTAATCCAGTACGTCCAATATCAGCAAACAGGGTTTGGGTTAACACAGGCAACCGAATAATCTGATCGAAAACCTGAATACCAGCTAGCATCCCTACATAACTAGAAATATTACCCTTCGTTTTTAGTCCAATATTATAGGCTATACCAATGGTAAAAACGGCTCCGAGAAAAACAGGCATGCCAACCATAGACAGCCCACCAAAGAGCAATCCAAGGATTAATCCCTTTCCAAGGGTAATAGCGGTAGCCGAAACGTGCGGTAAAATAATCGAGAATAGTACCTGCCAGTGTGCTAATCGCAGTGAAAACTTAGGCATTGCGATAATGATATCAAAAGGTAGCAATGCAACAAAAATCGCAACAAATGATGAAGTCAGTCCAGGAATATCGGAAACTAACCAATAGGCAAGCCCAACGGTAAACGCCCGTGCTATCGTAATCAGTTGCACTGGCCATGACTTATGCATACATTTCATTTACTCCGCTCCTCGCTTCACTTCTCCGTCTGGTGGGCGGTTTCCTGCTTCTGCTCATTATATCTAAAAGCACGCAGCTGTGCAGCGATGAATGGCTTTGTGCGCGCTTTAACAACAACTCCCTCTTCAGTAAATTCTTCATGTAGAATTAAAGCTTCTTGACGAATTTTCGAAAGGACAGTTATTTGATGGAACGAAAAAAAATACTGAGCCACTACATATTGAGCCCCTAAAAAATCCCAGACAGATTCGGCCAATTTCGATAAATTTTCACCTGTTACAGCTGATACCTTTTGATCTGGCTCTTTCACCACAAAAGGTTCAGTAAGCTTATCGATCTTATTATAAACGTAAATCATCGGGCTGTCACACCCAATTTCTTTCAACACAACTTCAACTGCTGATTTTTGTTCCTCCATCTTAGGATGGGATGCATCAACAACGTGTAAAATCAGATCCGCATGCAGCACCTCCTCAAGCGTTGCTCGAAAAGCCATCACAAGCGTATGTGGTAATCTACGAATAAAACCTACTGTATCACTTAAGAACACCCAATTCGAATCGGTGAGCTGCCACTTACGTATTTTTGGATCAAGAGTTGCAAACAGTTGATCCGCAATATACACCTTTTCACCTGTTAAGGCTGCTAGGAGCGAGGATTTCCCTGCATTTGTATATCCCACAAAACTAACCAACGGAACTTGGTTGCGCTTTCGTCCAGCTCGTTGCATATCACGACCTTTTTTTACTGACTCTAACTCCTTGCGTAGATCAGAGATCCGTTTACGAATCCGTCTTCGATCCATCTCAAGCTTCGACTCCCCAGGACCACGCGTCCCAATTCCTGCTCCTAAGCGAGAGAGTGCCTTGCCTTTACCCATCAACCGCGGCAACATATAGTTTAGTTGTGCTAACTCGACTTGAATTTTACCTTCGTTAGAGTGCGCTCGCCTGGCAAAAATGTCTAGAATGAGTTGGGTACGGTCAATAACCGCTGTGGCTAGCATTTCTGATAGATTCCCTTGCTGAGCTGGTGTTAGTTCATCATCGAAGATAACAATGTCTTCGTTCTCTAACACCGCTTCAATTTCAAGCACTTTCCCCACACCGATCAGGGTAGAGGGTTCCGCTTTCTCTTTCTTCTGCGTAAACGAACCTAAAACCTCAATGCCAGCATCTTGGGCTAACTCCGTTAACTCCGCGAGATTATCACTAACCTCCCAGTCTGCTTGATGTTGCCTTTGGACAGCAACAAGATAGGCTCTCGTCATTACAATCCCTTCTTTCTCTTTCGTATTTTCCGTATACAACAGAAAAAACCCTGCCAAAAAAAGGCAAGGTCTTAAAAATCATAATCAATGGACTCCCCTGTTTCTAAACTATCAACAATATCTTCAATTCGAAATTCCGGTTTTTCCATTAACATATCTAATTCTTCTGGAGATATGGCGATGGCCAATTCCTCCATGAGTGTGTTCAATAAGTCTTGGCGTTCAGCTGCGTCCAACTCACTAATATCTGCATAAGGAACCTGAAATGCATTGAGATAGTCTTCCACAATTTCTGACACCCGATTGTAAAACCGACTCACTGTCCATCCCCTCCATTTGGGTCATAAATGCTTCCATGTTCTCACCCACTCGGGTGTTACGCTTTGTGTGTACGGTTACATACTCTATGTGCTGCTTACTGATCAATTGCACCCCCTTCGCTTCCATACTATATCCAGCAACAGGAATTTCAATACATCTGTTGAACTTACTTCAAGAGAGTATACGATCGTTTGAGGGGGGTTCTTATGACTACAATACTGCATGTCGATATGGATGCTTTTTATGCTGCGGTGGAAATACTTGACCACCCAGAATACCAAGGAAAACCACTAATCATTGGCGGACCCAAAGACGCTGTTAGAGGTGTGGTCGCCACCTGTTCCTACGAAGCAAGAAAGTACGGGATCCATAGCGCTATGGCAATACGCAAAGCAGTGAGCCTCTGCCCTCATGGCATTTTTATCGCTGGTCGGATGGAACGCTACCAAACAGTCTCCGCACAGATCCATTCCATTTTTCCAGAATTCTCGCCCGCAGTCGAACCCTTATCCATTGACGAAGCATTTCTAGACATGACTGGCTGTGAACACTTCTACGATAACCTTTCCCACATGGGACAGTGTTTAAAACAGCGGATCAAAGCACACACAGGACTCACAGCGTCAGTGGGTATCGCACCGAATAAGTTCCTTGCAAAACTAGCGTCAGATTGGCAGAAACCCGATGGACTCATGATTATTCGCACTCAAGACATTGATAAATTATTGGTACCTCTATCCGTCAGTAAGATTTGGGGGGTGGGCAAAAAGACCCAACAAGAGCTTAGAAAATATAAGATTTATACCATTGGCGATCTACGTAAATTCTCGCGAGAATGGTTAAAAGCAAGATTCGGCTCCCTAGGAAACCAACTCTACGACCTCGCCCGTGGCAATGATGGACGTATTGTAGAAACCCACAATGCTGTAAAATCCATTAGTCAAGAGTCGACATTTCCCCTCGATTATACCGACCAGCAATTCTTAAAGAGCAGTCTCGCCCAGATGACCGAAAAAGTAGGTTATCGATTACGGAAACAAAAACTCTATGCAAAAACCATCTCCATCAAAGTACGCTACACTGATTTCACTACAATCACCCGATCCCACACCCTAGATTATGCCATTTGCGACGACGATGCCATCTTTCGTGTGGGATGGCTGTTATTTCAGAAACTCCAACCAGCTCCAGTCCGGTTACTTGGAATCGGAGCCTCAAACCTCTCAGCGAATCAACAACTCTCGCTATTTGACAACACAATCGAAACAGGAGATTTGGCCCGTCTAATGGATTCGATCAACGATAAATTCGCCAAGACGGCATTAACTAGAGGTCGCACCTTAACGACAAAAAAAGACTGCTGATGAACAGATCAACAGTCTTTTTTACTGCAATTACTAAGCTTTTCGGCGATCTGTTTTCGGATACGGATAGCGTTGTTTCTCAAACTCGCTGCGAATCTCTTTGTTGAGAATGCGTAAGTAGGTACCTTTCATTCCTAAAGAACGGGACTCAACAACATTCGCTGATGCTAATTTACGTAAGGCATTTACAATAACTGACCGGGTAATGCCCGCATCATCAGCAATGCGACTAGCGACAAGCAAACCCTCGTCCTCTTCTAACTCATCAAAAATATGTTGCATGGCCAAAATTTCTGAATATGACAAGCTCTTAAGCGCTGATCTTGCTAACTTACTTTCTTGCGCTTCATCTTCTTCTTCACCATCAATAGCATGAGCAATAATCATCCCAACCGCGGTTGACGAAAACTCAACAATTACATCATCTTCTTCGCTAAAATTAGCTTCATTGCGAACAAATAGAATAGACCCTACTCGCTTAGTCGCACCCACAACAGGAGCAACCAAAATCACTTCGCCATTAGGACCTGAAATTGTACCGATCGCACCCATCTTTAATAAGGAGCTATTTAGAGATTCGGGAACAAGCTCTAATCCTAACCATTCTTGATCAAAAGGTGTGTTTTCAAAACCTTCTTCCAACGAATAGGCTAACAATTTCCCTCTTTTACTGATTAAATATACACTGGTATTATCATCCATCGATTCCCGTAAAGCACGGCATAAATCTTGGAACTCCACCTGGTTACCTTCATTTTGAAGAAGTTGTGTGAAATTCTTCATTTTATTTAGTAACATCTACTTCATTCCTTTCTGTTCTGAAAATAAATAATTCGAAATAATTATCTTAATCATACCTTATTATACATAGTTGTAATTACTGTTGTCAAGGGAAAAAACAGAAAATATAGCCATTTAACAAACAATTAACAACAAAATTCGAGATAAATCGAGAAATTTCTACATCCTTGCGCCTGTCCCACATAAAGATACTACAAAAAACGTACTAAGTCAATCACTATTTAATCACTATTTATTGAATTTGCACATTTATCCCAGTTTATCGCTAATTAATGAGAAAAAGCCCCAGTTCAAGGGCTTGTATTTAGGAAAGCAAGAGCAATTCGACTTATCGGATCAGCAGCAACATTTGCATACATACCCGATCGGATTGAAAATAAGTCGACCAAGGTAACGACGTGCTGATACTCCTTGTATTCGGGCAATACAGCTCCCAAATGATTCGCTGCCTTCGCAAAGAGAACTTCGTTAAAATAGTGTTGCGATGCATCAGGATAGAGGGGCAGATAGATGATTTGAGCTTCGACAAGATCCTGAAAAAAGTGGGTACCATAGGAAACCTCTGGCCGATGCCCCCCCTCAACTCGAGCAATTTCTACAAGCACACTCACATTATTAATATCCGCATACCCAACATTAACTCCTAGATCAAGGTTACTACTTCCCCAACGTCCAGGGCCAAGCAATACTAGATTCCCTTGCTGCAAGAGTTTACTACTATTAATGCGACCAACAATCGGTCCTAAGGCTTGTTTCACCGCACGAGATGCTTTTTGATACTTATGTGGATCGATATACAGTAAATACCGAATATCAGACACAACTCCACCCCGTAGCGCCTGATCCGATCGAAATAGTACATCCTCTTGCGAAATATCCGTGGGCATTGTGACGTCCACAACATGCTTCGGCAACCACATTGGTCGGCACTGCACAAGATTGATCCGTGGTTCAGCTTTTTCGTTAAGAGCAACTGTAAACTCTGTATCAACAGGTAACCCATAGGCTTTTTCAAGATTAGCGAGCATGCTATCCAACAGCGTAACAAGCTGCTTCTTGGCGATCAAAGGATTAAACGTCAATAATAGTTTTTCCTCACGATTGCGCACAAGCCACGGAACATGATCATCAAGATAATCTTCACGGAACACCGATACTAGGTTTGCGAGCCCTGGATAGTCACGTTCCGCCACTAATTGGTGAAAAGGCACAGTGCAGAACTCGTTGTTTTTTAGATCGAGTACATCCACTTGGTGTTGGGAATAGTGATGTACTTTATCGGATGACTCGGGGCGTAACAGAGGATGACTAAGGGCAAACATCCGCGGGAAATCATCACCGACACGATCAACCGCTCGGGTTCCCAAACCAAAAACCAACCGTACAAGCCCTTTTTTGGCGTCAATTCGCGGCGACCACGAAAATAGATTACGCGAAAACCCTACGCCTGCTGCGCACGGAAAGAAGTAATGCTTATACGGTGTACCAGATACACGTTGCACTAAAATAGCCATTTGCTCGTCCCGATCGCTTAAGCTTCGTTGTCGGCGATAAGCAAGTGCATTTGGGTTTAGTGTACTCGCATAGACCAACTTGATTGCTCGAATCAAATTGGCTAGACGAGTTTCAGGCGATCCTTGGTTGGGACAAAATTCACTTCGATACTTTCCGGCAAATGCATTTCCAAAACTATCTTCTAACAAACTACTAGACCGAACAATAATCGGAGCTTGACCAAAATAGTCTAACATACTCTGCAATTGACTTAAAATTTCAGGTGTAAAACTGCCCGCAAGAAATTCTTGTTCAACTTGGACAAACTCTTCTTTAGAAATCTGGCCAGCCCGCGACAGTTGATTTTTGAGGCGAAAAAGCTTGTTTTGCACCAAAAAACCATAAAAGACATTCGAACCAATATAGAAGGAGTCATGATCCTCAAGTATGTCGCCAAATCGTATCTCACCGGTTGTCGCAAGTAGGATTCGACGGGCCATCACCATACCAGCGGCTTTACCACCAATTTGCCCTGATCCAATTAAGCGATCGCGGATGTCTAACAAACACTGGACGGTAAGATAGGTATCGGCTAACTCGGCCATTTTTGGATGGCTTCCTATTAACATTCTGGTTAACTCATATTTTAGCACCTGCACATCAGGGCTATCTTCATGATAATCTGCTTGCAGCGTACTCTGAAACAGCTGATGATAGACACTATCCCAAGGTGCTTGGGAGAAACCTGCTTGCTGCAAGGGCTTTTCACGCCCATGTGCACAAACCAAGGCGGCATCTCCACTGTGAAACAGTGGAATCCACGGCCCTTCAGAGATGAGATGAGGCATAAACATGGTTGAGGTGTAGCGATCCCAAACCTTAATGGGGTGCAAGTAGCGTTGCTCTTGCAGATGAAAAACATCAAGTAACAATTGGGTGGTATCGCGAATACGAGCCACAGCCCGCGGATCATGCTGGTGGCGAAAAAGTGCAAAATAAGCCACTGTTTCTAGTTCACGCAAATACGGACAGGTTACTTGGAAAAAGTTAGAAACCAACTCATCCGTTGCCCACGAACTCACTAACGCTGAAAGGTTATCAAACACATAGTAGGCACCCACACCATAGCGTTCAATAATACGATGTACACTATTGGTAAACGCATCGAACCCTAAGCCTGGATCAATATCATATACGATTGCGCCTCCGTCCTCTAACACCGGTTCATGCGCCGCAAAATGCAGGTAAATTATGGGCGTACCAGACGCATTTGCCGCCCGAGCTAGAGCCTCTGCAAAAAACTGGTACTGGCCAATTGAATCCACCTGCCACACCACATTATCGCCTAAACGCAGCCCTTGTAAAACCTCGTCAAGACTGCGTATGCCACTAGATACAGTTGCAAAATCCACGCTATCCCCTCCACGGTTGCTTGGTAGTTCTATGCTATCATAAATATCGGATATCCATAGGGTTTCCAGTTAAAAATACAGGTATGCTTAATGGCGCACAAAGGATATTTACTTACTAGAGCGCCCCCGAAATGCAGACACCACTTCAGCTCAATATTACAGCCCCGTGGTAGCACTCCACCGTATCAGCTCAAACTCGCTTTAGCTGGCCTGGATCCAGTTCGTCTAACAACCAAATTTAGGCGTTTGTGTGTAATTGATATTGACAATATCCATCCAGCGTGATAGCATTATCTTGCAACCATGCCGAAGTGGTGGAACTGGTAGACGCGCTGCGTTCAGGGCGCAGTGAGGTAATACTCGTGTGGGTTCGAATCCCACCTTCGGCACCATTCTTTAGTATTGCCTTCTTTAGCTGGTGTTTTAGAATTCAATGAGGGCGCTTGCTAATCATTTGCTAATCAGCAAACAATTGGGGTACTTAGAAGTAAAGTTTTGGAAGTGGAACATAAGCTAGAACTGTAGAGCGTCGCCTAAGATTTGGGCGGCGTTTTCTTGCATTGTAGGCGTTACATGGGAGTAACGATTGAGGGTAATACTGATATCTGAGTGACCTAGACGTTCCTGCACTATCTTAGGGTTAACACCATTGGCAAGCAGGAGCGTGGCGCATGTGTGCCGATTATGTAACGCGTTACATAACCGGCATTATGAGAAGCCGAAGATTATGGGAAGTGTTAATCAAAATATCCGATAGAACAGGATAAAATCAGCAGTTTGTTCTTGGATCACTTCCCATAATCAGTCATAATTAGTTCATCAC
>SKJB01000017.1 GCA_007116145.1 Limnochordia bacterium
ACCCGAACCCGAACCCGAACCCGAACCCGAACCCGAACCATACGATGTATCTGGTGTTGTGATCGATGTAACGAGCCAGCCTCGAGCAGGTATCACTCTCGCTTTTAATGGCTCTAAGACAGGCACAGTGGAAACGGATGCAAACGGGAAGTGGTCGATCAAAGGACTTGACGGACTTACCTATATTGCACCTGTGTCGGAAGTGTATATATTTGAACCTGCATTTGTGGATGTTGAAGGTCCTGAGGAGGGCATTGCATTCATCCTCACGAGCATAGAAGATGATCAGGATCTCGTTCAGTCTGTTGAGTCGTTTTTTACTGGATTCTTTAGCGCTGATTCCGATCAATTTATGCCGTATCTAGGCGATGAGCTTCTGCTTGAACTGGCTCACCTTGAAGGAGTTCAGTTTACGCTGACACCGGAACAGGTTGTCGAAACCTGGGCGGAGGAATGGGAGCTAGACCAGTTACCTTCTGGAACCATCGATTTTCGATTAGATTATGAAACGGAAGATGATACTCTTGGGTACGTATCTGGGTGGCTTCAGTGGACGCCAGATATCGATAATGAAAATTCGTTCGAACCCATAGAGCTCCAAGTTGATATGGAGTGGGAGTATGGGACCGATGGTCGATGGAAACTGTATTACTTCCTGGTTGACATATTGGACACAATCATCGTTGAGGAATACGAGATAACTGGTAAAGTTATTGACACAGTAGGTGATGGGATTCCCAATGTACAGGTTGTAATCTATGATACTCGAGGTATTATTACTGTGCAGACGGATAGCACAGGATCCTGGAGTGCGACAGTTTCTGGGTACGCCTATGTAACACCGTATAAAGAAGGCTACCTCTTCGACTTACCTTTCGACAGTGTCCATGGACCGACCCATTTGGTTTTCACGGGCAGTAGTGAGATGCTTGAGCAATACGCTGTTGTGACTGGCTATGTAATGGATAGCATGAGCAGCGCTCCGCTAGCTGGCGCTCTTGTCACTCTTGATGGCGGCGTTATAACCAATGGCGTGATAGCATCTGAACGCACAGATTCTGCTGGCAGCTTTACGTTCTATTATGTACCATTGCAGGTATCTGGTAACAACCTCGAAAGCATCAAGGTTTCCGCGAGCTTGTCGGGGTACATTACCGATTCTATCGACGTTACTTTAGTGGGCGGCGAGGAGATTTTCGTTGATCTTGCGCTGGACTCTATCGATGTGCCAGTCATTTCGAATTCGTACTTTAGTGACGACTTCGAGACAGATCAAGGTTGGATAGCAACTGGTTTATGGCGCCGACAAGAGAATGATCCGACGATTTACAATACGTTAGTGCCTACCTATGTGCACTTGCCACCGAACGACACATCGGGTGGTCGTATTCCAGAGGCTTACACGGGTAATTACGCCTATTGGTATGGCGATCCAGCAACAGGAACCTTTGTAGGTGTACAACAACCGAATGATCACCCGTTGTCTGGTGGTACAAGTGAGTTCGATCACGACTGGGATTTGGATACAGGGTTTGAAGACTGGGATATGGAAACGGAAGTGTTTTTCGATAATAACAATATCTGGGCAGTGCAGAATAATCCTACGAACCCAACAACCTTTACCACAGATCAAGGGTACATGCTTGCCTATATTGAGACCTATCATTATTTCAATGGTGGTAAGCTACCTGGAACCATTTCACTTATCGATCAAGATGGAAATGAATTCGGTCCATGGCCAGCCGAAGGGCGTGTCGGCCAGGGAGGTGTTCTTAATGCCTACTGGTTTGTTGAGTGGGAATACTGGGATAGTCTATATCTTCCTGCTGGAACATATACGATAGAGGTTTCGGATCCAAGTACGTGGTCGCATAACAGCCAATCGGGCAATAAGGGTTTTGCCAAGCTTCAAGCGTTTTCTGACATCGAAGAGGGAGAGTATCCCCACAGACGGTTAGGTAACAGAGGTACCCTTACTTCTCGGGATATTGACTTAACGGATGCAGTACAACCCATACTGACATTTATGACATGGTATGAGATTGAAAGTATCAATCCTAATGAAGAAGGCTTTGATTTGATGATGATCACTGTCTCTAATGACTCCAACGCTGATCAAGATTACCCATGGTGGGAGTATACTTTTGAGTACTACGATCCTGGCTTTCCTTTAGTGGCTAAGCTGAATCCGTGGTCCGATCCCGTTCTAGAAAATCGAGGACATTTGGCGTATACAAGTGGTGGATTCAACCGGGCGGCGAACTGGATTCCGATTCGGGTCGATCTGAGTGAGTTTGCAGGTGATATCGTGCAAATCCGCTTTATATTCGATACCGTTGATAACTTATTCAATGGATTCCGTGGTTGGTTTATTGATGACCTTGCGGTTATAGAGGGAGCCGTTGAAAAGGAACAATCATTGACACCCCTTACTTTGGATTATCCTTCGGATTTGCGGGGTTACCCCAGGCGTTAATGTTAGGAATTAGAAGCCAGATTCTTTGAATCTGGCTTCTAATTTTAGTGCGCCACGCAGAGCACATAGCTTGGCGGCGAAAGTCCGCTATGGGGGCTGAAGGTAAAATGAAGCAGCAAGCAGGAATTTTTAACGGGTTGCGAGAACTTGATCATTAATTCTTCTTTCATAAGTGAGGTACTGAAATGAAATTTAGACCATGCATCGATTTACATAACGGAAAAGTAAAGCAAATCATTGGTGGATCGTTAGATACAAGAAGTGATGGGCTTATTGAAAATTTTGTGTCTGATAAAGATGCGGCCTTTTATGGACAATTATATAAAGCTGATGGGTTAACGGGTGGCCACACTATAATGCTTGGACCAGGTAATGAACAGGAAGTACTGAAGGCTTTACAAGCCTACCCTGGAGGATTGCAGGTAGGTGGTGGAATCACGTCGGAAAATGCCAGTAAGTACTTAGATGCCGGAGCTTCTCATGTTATTGTTACTTCCTACGTTTTTAAAGATGGGCAGATCTATCAGGATAATTTAGAGAGAATCGTATCGGAAGTTGGCATCCCTAACCTAGTATTGGATCTGAGTTGTCGGCAAAAAGGTGATAGTTATTTTGTTGTCACTGATCGCTGGCAAAAGTTTACGAGTTGGGAGATAAACGCTTCCAATCTTGCAAGTTTAGCCCAGTATTGCAGTGAATTTTTGATTCACGCTGTAGATGTGGAAGGTAAGTGTAGTGGAGTCCAGGAAGATTTAATTACTAAATTAGGTGAGTGGTCGACGATTCCCACAACATATGCAGGAGGAGTTTCATCATTTGCTGATCTTGGGTTAGTGAAAAGACTAGGTGCAGGCAAGCTTGATGTAACCATAGGCAGTGCTTTAGACATATTTGGGGGCTCCCTACCTTATAAAGAGGTAGTACGGCTTTATGGTCGCGGTGAAACCACGGAATGGCAGAGTTTGATTAGAAGTAGACGGCAACACTAGAGATCACATTGTGTTCTCTCTTTTTTTATAGGACGGTCCTAGCGCAGAGCCATCAGTTGCGCTTTAGACAGACGTGAGCGAAAGGAGAATGAAGTGATGATTGAACTAAAAAATGTCAGTACGTTTTATGGCGGAACTGTTAAAGCGGTAAACTCGATTAGTCTACAAGTCTCTGATGGTGAAATATTTGGGCTTTTTGGACCTAACGGTGCTGGAAAAACCACAACGATTAAAATGATGACAGGAATTCTAGTTCCTACTAGTGGGGATATTTCGGTTAATGGAGTTAGTATAAAGGAGGAGTCTGCAGAGGTCAAGCGGATGATCGGATTTGTACCGGATGCACCCAATATGTTTCTCAGTCTAAAAGGAATTGAATATCTAAACTTTATGGCTGATATGTATGACGTTAGCTTATGTGATCGCAAAGAGCGGATTGAAGTTCTAAGTAAACGACTTGAAATGAGTAGTGTGCTACGCGATCCAATCCAGAGTTATTCGCATGGAATGCGGAAAAAGATTGAGATTATTGGAGTTTTAGTGCATAATCCATCAGTTTGGATTATGGATGAACCCATGACTGGTTTGGACCCTCGATCGTCGTACCTTATTACAGAGATGATGCGAGAACATGTAAATGATCAGAAAACGGTGTTCATTTCAACCCAGTCACTGGATGTAGCCGAGAAGATCTGTGATCGGGTTGCGATTATCCATAATGGACAAATCGTATTCTGTGGCAATATAGATGAGCTGAAGGAGCATTTTCAAAAGCAAGAAGCGCGCAATTCCGTCTCTTAAGGGTTATTTTTTCGATAATAAAAGGATAGTTATGGAGTTATGACTAATATGTATACAGCGGTACGAATTTAGGAGGGATTTTATGGGTAATGGGAGTGTATTACGGGCAGGTGTTGTCGGAGTTGGAAATATAGGCCAAAAAACACATATTCCAGCTTATGTTAACTTACCAGACACACAGTTAGTGGCAGTATGCGATACAGACTCAGAGCGATTAGACACTATCGCAGAGAAATATGGTATTGCTAAGGAATACCGATTTACTAATCATGAAGAGATGTATGCTAATGCTAATCTTGATGTTGTCAGTATTTGTACGCCTACATGGGCTCATTTTGGACAAACAATTGCGGCCCTTAACAGTGGCATTCATGTTATGTGCGAAAAACCAATTGCTATGAGTACAGAAGAAACAGTTAGCATGGTCAAAGTGGCGAGAGAGAAAGACTTGTCTTTAGGTATTGGCTATAATAATCGGTTTTCCATAGAGTCGCAAACTCTCAAATCCTATATTGATGACGGTGTTCTAGGTGAACTGTATTATGCTAAATGTGGATGGTTGCGTCGCCGTGGAAATCCTCATGGATGGTTTACGAAGAAAGAGTTATCAGGTGGAGGACCATTAATTGATTGCGGGGTTCACGCTCTAGATTTGGGTTGGTGGCTAATGGGTACGCCTCAGCCTGTGTCTGTATTAGCTTCCACGTACCAAAAGTTTGGAAACTACGACGTAGAGGGTATCGGTCAATATTGGGCTATGAGCGGTAATAAAGAAGGTGTATTCGATACAGAGGATCTAGCCACTGCGCTAATAAAATTTAGTGATGGGTCGACGATTTTCTTTGATGTTAGTTGGGCACTTAATGGCGAAAACAGCTTTTATGCAGAAGTGTACGGTGATAAGGCCGGAGCCCAATGGAATCCCCTCAATATCTATGGTATGATCGGCAAAAATCTTGCAAATATCCAACCAGTTCTCAATCAAAATATTAACGCGCAAGAGGCAAAGATTGCCAATTTTATCGGTCACCTTTTTGGACGTGAACAGTTACTTTGTCCAGCTAGTGAGAGCGTAGCCATGTCTCAAATTGTTGATGCTATTTACGAGTCAGGTAGTACAGGAAAGGCTGTTATCATTGAGCCATTACAGCTGTGATGTCAAAATTAGGGATACAAATTGAGTTGTGGGAGGAATAGGAGTGAGCTATCATTCTATTGTACTAGAAAGAACAAATCCTGTATGGATTATTAAGCTAAATTCCCCAGAAAATGAGAATAAGTTAACGATTTCTGGAATGCAGGAACTTACCTCTGTTTTTAAAGAAGCAGAAACGAGTCGCTCTTGTAAGGCAGTGGTGTTAGCAGCTGAGGGGGAGCTTTTTTGTGGCGGTGGAGCGCTTGGAGATTTTCGCCAGCAAGACTCTATGGCTATTGTTGAATTTTCCAAGAGTTTTATCGACCTACACACTACCATTTATGCTTTATCAAAACTGGTTATTGCTGCTGTTTGTGGTGAAGTAAAGGGTGGCGGGTTTAATTTAGTTGAAGTTTGTGATCTAGCGGTAGCTGCAGATAATGCAACCTTTGCCATTCCTGAGATTTTAGCAGGTTTAGCCCCAATGTTAGCTTTAGTAGGGGTAACGCAAGTATATCCACGCAAGAAAGTGATGGAACTTGCACTGCTTGGTGAATCCATTGACGCTAAAGAGGCGCAGAATATCGGTCTCGTAAATTGGGTCGTTAAGCAGGAGGATGTCTTAGCGAGTGCTTGCCAAGTAGCGCAGCGTTTAGCGGTGAAGAATCCAACAAGTATTAAGCTTTGTAAGAAACTGTATGCGGATCTTAATCTGTCAGCCTATACACAGCACCTAGAAGTGGCTGCACCCTTACTGGTTACAATGCTAAAATCCAAAGATGCGCAGGAAGCACTAGATGCTAAGGAGCAGCAGCGGGAGCCAGTGTGGTCTAACAGCGAATCAGATACGCAGGTTTTGTCATAACCAAACGAACAAGCACCAGGCACCTTATCTGGTGTTTTTTCTTTGTTCCCAGTTGTCTAATGCCTGAATAAATTCGGTCGCTGATTGATATCTTAGTTTTGATTCTGTTTGCATGCCGCGGCCAAGTAGCGACTGTAATTGCTTATCTGGTAGTGAGAACGGACGAGACACAGAAGGAAGCGAACGCGTGATTAACCAATAACAAAGCCGCGCAACAGAATAGAGGTCTGAGGCGGGAGATAAGAGACATGGGGTTTGTTCTTGTTCCGGTGGGCGAAAATTGATGGTACCTCCGCGGCGTTTGGTCAGCCAGATACCCTTCGCATTTTTGCGTACGGATCCACAGTAGTCAAGAATTTTCACTGTTTGTGGTTTATCGTTTTCGATCATGATATTATGATGGGCAATGTCAAAGTGAATAAAGCCGCATCTGTGTAGATGCTTAAGGCCTTCGAGTATTTGTCTTGTAATAGCTATGGCTAGCATTGGGTCTCTTACCGGTCCTCCTTTTGGACAATTGATTCTCTGTCCCTTAACCAATTCCATGACAATATAGGCTTGTTTATCCTGAACAAAGAAATCATAGAAACGAGGAAGACAAGGATGTTTTCCGTAGTCTTGCATGATCTCGGCCTCTTTTTCGGCGCGTTTTATTCTTCGACAAACTTTAATTGCAACAGGAATATCTCGAAGGACGTCAAATCCCTGGTACACACAGTTACTGGCTTTCGCAAGGGGTTCAATCATCACTTGATATTGGTGCCATTTTATCATCTTGTTCTCGTTCATCCGACTCACTTTCTTTACAGCCTGAGTGCCTTTGCTCTATTGTATGCTGCAGTTCGCTTTTAATGCTTAGTAACAAAGGTGAGTTAGTGTATAGATTGTGTAAATTGTGAAAATCATAATTGATGAGGTGATCAACATGAAATTCACTCGTATAGGTGAGAAAATTGGCTATTTGGGCAAAAAACCGAAGGAAAAAGCAGCTATGATATCCATTGGCGAGGCTTATTCTATCTGGACCACACTAGTCTACCGTTATGACGCTCTTATGACGACCAAGATCCTGGGTAGCTTTGTCAAGGATGAAGATCTGAAAAGAGTGGTTCAGCGCGGGTTAACGATTTTAGAGTCTCAGAGAGAGCAGCTTGAAGAGTTAGCTAAGGAGTTTAATATTCCTATGCCTGCTAGACCTCCTGAAAGTGCTAACGTTGCAGCTGATATCAGCACACTTACAGATGAATTAATATATCGTGAAATCTATAGTGGTTTAGGAGATATGATGTTTAAGCATGTATCTAGTTTCCAACGGGCACATGGCTCTAGGATTCGCAAAGTTTTTCGCAATTTTATTGAAACAGAGATGGAGTTATATGATAGCTTTTATGAGTATGGCAAACTCAAAGCCTACCTAAACGAAACGCCTTCTTTTCGCTTATAGCTTAAATGACCCTAAGGGGTCATTTAAGCTTGTGCTCAGATACCACAGTGTGTATAATAGAGAAGTGATCTACTTCTTAGGTAATTACTGGATAAGTGTAACCAGTTTTTGACCAAATTCTTGGGCTGCTTCTGGTCCGTTTCCAGTAATCAAGTTACCATCAACCTCTACTAGATTCCCGGTGTAGTTGGCACCTTGGTCTATTAATGCTGAGGATCCGTCGGGGAATACTGTGGCGCGTTTATTTATTAGTAACCCCGCATTTGCAAGAATTACTGGAGCTATACAGATGGCCCCCAGGATTTTTTTGCTGTCAACTACAGCCTTTGCTAAACGGTGGACTGACTTGTCTTCAAAGTATTGGGATGCACCCCCTCCGCCAATAAAGACTAAAGCATTGAGTTGAGTTATTTCTATGTCACTAACTAAAATATCTGGATTGACAATTAACCCTAGTTTTCCTATGGTTTTATCCGTAGTGGTAGATGCCGTAATGACACTGATGCCTGCTGCTTCTAAGATAGCTTTTGGTACTTGGTATTCTTCGTCTCGAAAAACTTTCTCGGCTATGATGAAAACTGCTGTGTTCATAAGAATTCCTCCTTGTGCGCGTGTTGTTACTGTTATTCTACCATTTTTACTGCAGGATTTCCTGTTTGTTGCTAGATACATACTGAAATTATTTTGAAAGGAGCACAACACAATGGCTGTAACAGAGATTAAGAAGGGTGTTTATTGGGTGGGGGCCGTCGATTGGAATATTCGATCCTTTCACGGACCAACCTTCACGACGCCGTACGGAACAACGTATAATTCCTATCTGATTGTGGATGAGCAAATTACCTTGGTTGATGCTGTTTATACACCCTTTGCCCAAGAGTTGATTGATCATATCGCCGAAATTATTGATCCAACTACGATTGATAATGTGGTTGTCAATCACATTGAAACGGATCATGCTGGCGCGCTACCAAACATTATGGCGCTTAATCCTGGAGCAAGAATGTTTGCCACGAATAATGCGAAAGTAGGCTTGGCCAAACACTTTGATCAAGATTGGGATATCACGGTCGTTAAAAGCGGTGACACTCTAAAAACTGGGAAATACACATTGTCTTTTCTAGAAGCCCCCATGCTGCACTGGCCAGATAGTATGTTTACATACATTGGTGAACTAAAATTATTGATGCCAAACGATGCTTTTGGTCAACACTATGCCTCGAATTTTCGTTTTGATGATCAAGTGAATTTTAACCATGTGATGGATGAAGCGAGGAAATATTATGCAAACATCTTAAATCCGTTCTCAAAACTAGTATTAAAAAAATTAGCTGAGGTTGAGAGTTTAGGGTTAGAAATCGATATGATCGCACCAAGTCACGGGATAATTTGGCGGCAAAATCCCGATAAAATTCTGCAAGCGTATTCTGGATGGGCTAAGGGAGAGAGTGCGAAGAAAGTGGTTATTCTCTATGATACAATGTGGGAGAGTACCACAAAGCTAGCTAAAGCATTCATGGAAGGAATCACGGAAGCTGGAGTGGAAGCCGCTCTGTATCAGGTTTCTAAGACCGATCACAATGACATTTTGACTGATGTTATCAATGCAAGTGCTGTACTGATTGGCTCTTCTACTGTTAATAATAATATTTTGCCATCGCTCTCCCCAATTCTCGATGAACTTGTAGGCTTAAAAGCTCCGGGAAAAATAGGCTTAGCTTTTGGTTCACAGGGATGGGCTGGTGGAGCAGTTAAGACAATTGAACAGCGGCTAACCGAAGCTGGAGTAGAGATGCACGGACCAGCTTTTGTGGTAAAATGGCTCCCAAATGGCGAGGAATTACAACGTGCAAAGGAATTGGGAAAAGAAATTGCAATGCAGGTTGTTCATTCATAATATTTGAGTATGGAGGTACTTGATGGATTTACGATTTTGGCGAAATAAGCAGAATAATCCAGTAGTGGAAGAGTTACGATTAATGAGAGAAGAAAGGCAGTTTTTTCAAGAAAGCATGAATGATTTAACCACGCAATGCTTAGAACAAAAAGAGGAGATTCGTAAACTTGCTCGTCTGCAGTATAGGGCAAATCAAGATGCTAGTCAGAAGTATGAATCTTTAGTTTTAGAAGTTACAAAAGTGCAGCAACTATACCAAGAGCAACTCGGGGCTCGTCAATGGCAGGAATTAGCTACTGCGCAGTGGCAAACAGCAGTTAATGGAATTATCCGTTTACTAGACGATTTGGATCTAGCGATTTCTCATAATAAGGAGGGACAAGATGCCTGGTCTCAGTTATTGCTCAATTGGGCTACATATAGTCTGTCGTTGTTAAAGGATTTAGGAGTTACTGAGATTTCTGCTGTGGGTCAAATATTTGAACCAAGGTTAATGGATGCCACAGGTACGATAAATCGTACCGAGATAGAAGCTTCTGGGGAAACAGTATTCGCCCCATACAGTGTTGTGGAGGTTATCAAACGGGGGTTTGTTACTAAGAATGGCGAAATGGTGCGAAAAACACAAGTCATAACGTTGGAGGAAGACTTAGATGAAATCAAAAACTCGTCCTATTGTCGGAATTGACTTAGGAACAACGAATTCGGCCATAGCTTGGATTCAAGAGGGTAAGCCGGCAATAGTATCTTCTCCGAAAAGGGAACGGATTATTCCTTCGGTCGTGCACATTGACACGCGCGGTCAAGTTTTAGTCGGTCAAGATGCAGTTGGATCTAAGATTGCTATGCCAAGTCGAACCATCAGTGCTATTAAACGACATATGGGTTCAGAGGAGCCCTTGTCGATTGCTGATCAAATGCTGTTGCCTGAAGAAATATCGTCCCTCATTCTGAAAGAACTAAAGGGCTTTGTCGCTACTACATTTCCAGATGAGACAGCTATTGAGGCTGTTATTACAGTGCCAGCCTATTTTACCGATGCGCAACGAAGAGCTACAAAGAGAGCCGGAGAGTTGGCTGGTTTTGTGGTTGAACGGATTATCAACGAACCTACAGCTGCTGCCTTAGCTTTTGGTTTAGGCAAGCCAGATCAAACAGGTCATATTTTAGTCTATGATTTAGGTGGAGGAACTTTTGATGTATCGGTCGTGGAAATGTACTCTGGCATTTTAGAGGTAAAAGCATCTGCCGGAAACAATCTCCTCGGAGGTGAAGATTTCGATTGGTTGTTGCTAGACTATATGGCAGAACACGTAGTAGCTGAGTATGGAGTGGATCCTCGACTGGATTTGCGAGCAAAGACTTTGTTGAAGGAGAAAGCAGAGGAAACGAAAAAGCTGCTGTCTATGTCTGAGAGAGTAGATGTGAGTATTCCTCTCTTATGCTTTAAAGATAAAGATCCCATTGGTCTAGCAATCGAAATCACTAGAGTGCAGTTTGAAGCAATGATCGATGACCTGCTAAGAGAAACCACTGAACTAGTGACTAGAGCCTTAGCGGATGCCCATCTGTTGCCGACTGATATCAATGAGGTCTTGCTAGTTGGTGGTTCTACTCGGATTCCGAAAGTTCGCGAACTGATAAGGGACATCTTTGAGATGGAGCCCCGTACTGATGTGGATCCTGATGAAACGGTGGCCTTAGGGGCAGCTGTGCAAGCAGGTATTAAATCAGGAGAGCTTACAGCAGAGTCGCTGATATCTACGGACGTTGCTCCCTTTTCCATGGGGATCTCCGTTCTGCATCAAATAGGTGCTAGTATGCGTTCAGATTGGTTCAGTGTGATCATCCCCCGTAATACCACGATTCCGGTTACCCGCACGGAACAGTACCATACTTCATCTGATGGGCAAAGAGCGGTTTCTATTGAGATCTACCAGGGAGAAAGTGAACAGGCTAAGGAGAATTATAGTCTCGGAGAGTTTATGTTAGAGGGAATTCCAGCAAATCTTGCTGGTGAAGAAGCGATTGATGTCACATTTAGTTACAATATCAACGGTATCCTAGAAGTTGCAGCAAAGTGTGTTTCAAACGGTAAAGAAATGCATATTTCTGTACACGATCAGCTACAGCGAGACTCTGAAGAGGAATTTTCGCAAAGCTTAGAGCGAATTCACCAAGCGTTAGCAAATAGTCGACTGTTTGATGATGAGTTTGATTTTGACGATGAGGAGATGGATATCACCGTAGAAGCGGACGACGAGTTTCTGAGTGCCAATCGCTCTCTCGCGTCACTTATCGACGAGGCAAAACTAGCCGTAGCGAAGGGTCAGCGACTAGTTAGCGCACTTGACGAATTAGCAGCGAAGAATCTATTGCAGCAGGTCGATCAGGTACTCCAATTATTAGAGAATCCAGAGGTTACTTCATTGCGAAATGCGCTTGATGACTTAGTGGACATGCTAATCGATTATGACATGGAGGGTGAAGACTAGTGTTTGGACAAATTCGCCGCCAGAAGAAACCAGCGCTTGAGAACTATTATAAGGTTTTAGGTACGCGAGCTAACATTTCACAAGAACGCATTAAAGAGAAATATGTTGCAAAGCTGAAAGAAAACCCACCTGAAACCCATCCCGAAGAGTTTAAAAAGATCCGTGAAGCCTATGACACCTTACGGGATCCTGCTAAGCGCAAAAAATATGATATAACTCGTAAGTATGGACGGAAAGTAGAGAGATTAAATGACGATATGATGCTAGCGTTATATATGGAAGATTATCTAGATGCAGAATCCTTAGCGCAAGATTCGTTACAATTGATCCCTAATTCGTCTGCTTACACGGTCTTGTCGCAAATTGCCTTGGTGTACCATCAGGATATTAAACTTTTTCATCATTATATGGATCAAATAGTGGCAGTAGGAGATGTCGATCAAGAGACTCTTATTACTACGAAGGCTTCTATTCTAGTCGAAATGGAGTATGCGCAAGAAGCCTATGATCTCGTGCTCGAGGCGAAGAAAACGTATCCGCAATCTCGAGATCTAGAGTATGTAAGCGTTAGTATATGTTTAGCCCTTGATAAGCCTGATGAAGCCATTAACAGTATTGAGAGTCTGCTCCCTGATGATCAGCAGCTTTCTATTGATGATCTCGATCTATTTATAAAATATACTCTTATTCTAATGCGCTATGATAGGTGGGAGTTAAAACCAAATATTCAGCGGCGGATAAAGCCTTTTGTGAGCAATCTTGATGCTCCTGATCGCGATGTTGTTATTTCTAAACTTACTGATGAGTATGAGGAATATTGGGACCGAGCAATGTTTCGAGCTGCAGAATTCATTGCTTCTATTCTCACCACATTAGATCCTAAGAATAGAGAATTCCGACAAATGCGCAGGGATAGTAAAGAGCTAGTCGAAGTGGAAAAAGCATTAAGGCGCTTGGATAGAGACGAGATTCTGTTTCCGTACTTATTCTATAATGCCCTTGCCTGGTATAGAGATAAATATGTAGATAGCTTTGAGGTTTTTATGGGGGAAGAAGAGAATGAAGCAGCACGATTTCTAGAGGAGACAAGAAGTTCGGGCGAGCTCGATGATGACGAGATAAATGTAGTGATTGCCATGGGAATTCGTCGAATTAAGAACAAGCATCCCCTGATCTATGCAGAGTTCAAGCAAGAGTGGACTGAGCTGTTAGAAAAGGCGACGAAGGGGATGAATCGCGAGGAACGACGACAAATTATGCGGACGAAAGGCTAAGTGAATAGCGTGATACAAATTGGTAAAACCCACACTTTGCAGGTGATAAGAAAAACTGGCATTGGCGTGTATCTTAATCTACAAGATGCTAAAGCGCCAGATGATATTTTGTTGCCGAAAAATCAAGTGCCGCGAGAAATAGAAGTCGGCGATGCGATTGAAGTATTTGTTTATAAGAATGCTGAGGATGTAACCATAGCTACAGTTCGCAAACCGATGCTGACATTAGATGAGCCAGGACCAGGACTTTTGGAAGTGGTTGATATGACAGAGTTTGGTGCGTTCTTAAACTGGGGTTTAGAGAAGGATTTACTATTACCTCTAAGTGAACAGATAGGCACAGTTAAGCAAGGGGATTCATGTTTAGTGGGGTTATATCTCGATGAGGTGACGCAAAGATTATGTGCATCAATGTATATATATGATTTGCTAAGTACTGAATCACCATATAACCAGAATGATAGTGCCAACGGAACCGTGTACACAATAAACGATGAGATTGGAGTCTTTGTAGCTGTAGATAATAAGTATCATGGGCTGATTCTTAACAAAGAACTGTATGGCAAGTATTCAATAGGTGACAATGTTGAAGTACGAATAAAAAAAGTGAGAGATGATGGTAAGTTGGAATTAAGCACGAGAAAACCGGCTTACGTTGCCATAGAGAGTGATTCGCAAAAGATTATGGAGCGGTTGAAATTGTGTGAGGGTAATCTTCTTCTCAATGATAAGAGTTCTCCAGCGCAGATAAAGGCAGAGTTAAATCTAAGTAAAGGTGCCTTTAAAAGGGCCGTTGGTAGACTTTTACGAGAAGGTGCGATTAAGATCACGGAGGATGGTATTACGTTGAATTGGTAATAGCAACACTACGTGCTGGTGTTGCGCCTACTTTGGTATGAGTGAGCATGATTGCGTCTTCGATACGCATTCGTGCTTTTTTGCTTTATCTACAGGAACGTCGTACTTATGCATGGGAGCGGGTAGTTATTTTGTGGTATCTAGTTAAATCGCTGTTAAATGCGGCAAAACTGAGATATCTGGGGAGGATTTTCTCTATTAGACGAGAATATTTCATAGTTAAATAGTTAAAAAATGAAAACGATAGGCGAATCGATACGAGTGTGGTATTCGTTTGATATACTGATGGGCTTATGAGTTTGAATGTGAAAGGTGGAGTTAGTTGTGCGAAGTGATATTGTTAAACGTGGACTCGAACGAGCACCCCATCGTTCTTTGTTTAAAGCGATGGGTTATACAGATGCAGAGATCAATGCACCTCTAGTAGGGATTGTGAATTCCCAGAACGAAGTAGTTCCTGGGCATATTCACCTCGATACAATAGTGGAAGCTGTGAAGGCTGGAGTCCGTAATGCTGGAGGAACACCGATGGAATTTCCAGCGATCGCTGTGTGTGATGGGATATCCATGGGACACATAGGTATGCACTACTCGTTACCGAGTCGGGAGTTAATCGCCGATTCCATCGAAACGATGGCCATGGCCCACGGATTCGATGCTTTAGTTATGGTGCCAAACTGCGATAAGATAGTGCCTGCAATGTTAATGGCTGCTGGTCGCTTAAATATCCCGACAATCGTTGTCAGTGGTGGCCCGATGTTAGCAGGAAAGACAAAGCAAGGTAATATTAGTCTTTCTAATATGTTTGAAGCCGTTGGATCGGTACAAGCTGGTACTATGAGTGAAGCCGAACTGCTCAGTTGTGAAGAAAATGCCTGTCCAACCTGTGGATCGTGTTCTGGAATGTTTACGGCAAATAGCATGAATTGTCTTACCGAAGTACTCGGGATGGGGCTGCCTGGTAATGGAACGATTCCAGCTGTTTATGCTGAACGTGTGCGCTTAGCGAAACAAGCGGGACAGACGATAATGTCTTTACTGGATAAGGATCTTAGACCTCATGATATTATGACTAAAGAAGCTTTCATGAATGCCTTAACAGTCGATATGGCCTTAGGCTGTAGCACCAATAGTATGTTACACTTACCAGCTATTGCCTATGAAGTCGGGATTGAGTTAAATCTAGATTTAGCGAATACTGTGAGTGCTCGCACACCTAATTTATGCAAATTGAGTCCTGCAGGCCCTGATCATATTGAAGACTTGTATATGGCTGGTGGAGTGCAAGCTGTTATGAAAGAGCTAAGCAAAGGGAACTTATTGCACTTGGAAATAGGGACGGTTACAGGTAAGACTGTGGGAGAGAATATTGCCCATGCAGTTAATAGCAACCCTAAGGTAATTCGCCCGCTTGATAAACCTTACAGCCAAACAGGAGGCATCGCCGTTTTAAGAGGTAATTTAGCACCGGATGGCTGTGTAGTGAAACGCTCAGCGGTGGCGAAAGAAATGTTACAACACACCGGGCCTGCACGGGTGTTTGAAAGTGAAGAAGCAGTGAGTGCTGCTATTCTCGGTGGCAAGATTAATCGGGGTGATGTTGTCGTGATTCGCTATGAGGGGCCTAAGGGTGGACCGGGTATGCGAGAAATGTTAGCGCCCACATCAGCGGTGGCTGGCATGGGCTTGGATAAAGACGTGGCCTTAATTACCGATGGTCGGTTTAGTGGCGCTACGCGCGGTGCATCCATTGGCCATATTTCACCGGAAGCAGCCGAGGGTGGTCCGATTGCCTTTGTAAATGAAGGTGATAGTATCTCCATTGATGTGCTAGCCGGAACGTTAATACTTCATGTTTCTGACGAGGAACTGACCAAACGGAAAGAGTCGTGGAATCCTCCTGCACCTAAGATTCGACACGGGTATCTAGCTCGGTATGTTAAGTTAGTTAGCTCTGCTAGTACAGGAGCTGTACTAAAAGCGTAATGGGAAAGCGAGGAGAACAATGCAGTTAACAGGAGCAGAAATTTTACTAGAATGTTTAATGGAACAAGGAGTTGATACAGTATTTGGCTACCCAGGCGGTGCAGTTTTAAACATTTATGATGCGCTAGCTAAGTATCCGCATACGATTCGACATATTTTGCCTTCCCATGAGCAAGGAGCAGCTCATGCTGCAGATGGTTATGCCAGAGCCACTGGGAAAGTAGGGGTTTGTTTAGCTACCTCAGGGCCTGGAGCCACTAATTTAGTGACGGGAATAGCCACAGCCTATATGGATTCTGTGCCGCTAGTAGCAATTACTGGTAATGTCCCGAGTCCGCTATTAGGAAAGGATAGTTTCCAGGAAGTAGATATAACAGGTATTACGATGCCGATCACGAAACATAATTTTATTGTTAAGGATGTCAGGAACTTAGCGAGCGTACTGCGTAAAGCGTTCTATATTGCCCAGGAAGGCCGCCAAGGTCCAGTCTTGATTGATATTCCTAAGGATATTACAAGTCAGCAAACAGACTTTCGGTGTGAGGTGCCAAAAACAATTCCCAAGCATACCGGGTTGATAACCGCTGACGCAATTACAGAGGCAATTCGTCTCCTGCAATCGAGTAAACAACCTTTGATTTATGCAGGCGGAGGTGTAGTATCCTCGAATGCAGCTTCCGATTTACTGCGATTTGCAGAAAAAGTTGCATCCCCCGTTGTTAGTAGTTTAATGGGACTTGGTGGATTTCCAGGAAATCACCCGCTATTCTGTGGATTGATCGGGATGCATGGTATGAAAACTTCGAATCTGGCATCGAGTAGTTGTGATTTGCTGATTGCCGTCGGTGCTCGCTTTAGCGATCGGGTGGTCAGTGATATCAAGCGGTTTGCATCGAGTGCACAGATTTTGCATATCGATATTGATCCTGCCGAGATTAACAAGAATATCCATACACATCATCACATCACAGGGGACATTAAAAGTGTATTAGAACGCTTAAATGTAGCGTTGGAACCGCTTGATATTGAATCTAAACAGGAGTGGTTATCCCAGATTAGCAGTTGGAAAACACAATTTCCACTTAGCTATGGGAAAAGTGGAGGTTTGAAGCCCCAGTATATTATCGAACGTATCCATGCCTTAACCCAAGGTCAAGCCATCATTACCACCGAAGTCGGCCAAAATCAGATTTGGGCAGCTCAGTCATACACGTATACATTACCTCGTACTTTTATCTCCTCAGGAGGTTTAGGGACGATGGGCTATGGATTAGGAGCATCAATTGGAGCGCAAATTGGGCAACCGAATAAACAAGTCTTTAATATTGCTGGTGATGGTAGTTTTCGCATGAATTGCAACGAGCTAGCAACAGCTGTAGAATACGAGTTGCCGATAATTATTGTGATTCTAAACAATCATGCACTCGGTATGGTGCGGCAATGGCAAGATTTATTCTATGATAAGCGGTATTCACAAACCACACTTACACGCAGCACCGATTTTGTTAAACTAGCAGAGGCTTATGGAGCCTTAGGATTAAACCTAACACGTATAGAAGATGTCGACACGGTCTTAACACAAGCTCTTGAGTATTCAGGGACAGTAGTAGTTAATTGTGAGATAGATAGAGACGATAAAGTATTTCCGATAGTTCCGCCTGGAGCTGCGATCGAAGACGTAATTACTGAGGATAGCTAAACAAGGAGTGGTGAACCATGAATCGCCAGATTTTATCCGTTTTAGTCGACAACCAATCCGGTGTACTTAGTCGTGTGGCTGGATTGTTTAGTCGGCGAGGTTACAATATTGACAGTCTATCTGTCGGTGAGACAGAAGACCCGGATGTTTCACGTATGACTATCGTGGCTCGCGGTGACGATGCTACCTTAGAGCAAATTAAGAAGCAGTTAAATAAATTGATTGATGTAATCAAGGTAGTGACACTTGAACCTGGAGATTCGGTTTACCGTGAACTCTTATTAGTAAAGGTTCAGACAGCGGCGGGTAATCGAGCTTCAATTTCTGAGATTGTTGATATATTTCGTGCAAAAATTATTGATGTTGCACCCCAATCCATGACAGTGGAGCTCACTGGAGATGAATCAAAAGTTAACGCTTTTGCCCAGTTGATGCAACCATATGGTATTATTGAAATTGTAAGAACTGGACTTACTGCTCTCCAACGGGGAGATAAGGATATTAAAAATTAGCGGTATAGAAACAGGAGGATGATTGAGAATGGCTAAAATGTATTATGCAGCAGATTGTAATTTAGAACTACTTAAGGACAAAGTGGTGGCAATTATTGGATATGGTAGCCAAGGGCATGCACACGCATTAAATTTGCATGAATCTGGTGTATCCGTGGTTGTGGGCTTATACGAGGGTAGCAAATCATGGGCATTAGCAGAAAAAGCAGGGCTAAAAGTAGCTCTTGCTGCAGATGCTGCGAAGGTTGCAGATATTATCATGATTTTAATCAATGACGAGAAGCAAGCAAAACTCTATCAAGAAAGCATTAAACCCCACTTGACAACGGGTAAATCGCTGGTATTTGCTCATGGATTTAATATCCATTATGGCCAAATTCAACCTCCTGAGGATGTTAATGTATTTATGGTGGCCCCTAAAGGTCCTGGACATACCGTGCGTATTCAGTATGAAGAAGGTCGCGGCGTGCCCTGTCTAATTGCTATCCATCAGGATGCTACAGGTACTGCAACAGACTTAGCGTTAGCGTATGCTGCTGGTATCGGTGGAGCTCGTGCTGGAATTTTAGCTACAACGTTCCAAGAAGAAACAGAGACCGATCTTTTTGGTGAACAAGCTGTGCTTTGTGGAGGGGTTAGTGAGTTAATTAAAGCGGGTTTTGAAGTACTCGTAGAAGCAGGATACCAGCCAGAGAGTGCGTATTTTGAGTGTTTGCATGAGATGAAATTAATTGTTGATATGATTAATCACGGTGGATTAAGCTATATGCGTTATTCCGTCAGTGATACAGCCGAATATGGTGATTACTCCATTGGTAAACGGATTATTACCGATGAGACGAAAAATGAAATGCGCAAAGTTTTGAAAGAAATTCAAGAAGGAGAGTTTGCAAGGGATTGGATTTTGGAAAATCAGGCAAATCGTCCTGCGTTTAATCGAAAACGCCAAATCGAGCAAAATCACCAAATTGAACAAGTAGGTAAGGAACTACGTGATATGATGAGTTGGATTAAAAAGTGATTAGGGAGGGATACGATTGGCTACGCAAATAAAAATCTTTGATACCACATTACGCGACGGAGAACAATCACCAGGGTGTAGCATGAATCTGCAAGAGAAGCTTGAAGTAGCCAAGCAGCTTGAGCGATTGCGAGTGGATGTGATTGAAGCGGGTTTTGCAATTGCATCTCCAGGCGATTTAGCTGCGGTAAAAGCAATAGCAGAAAGTGTGCATGACTGTGTTGTTGCGAGTCTAGCCAGAGCCATCCCCAAAGATATCGATCATGCTTGGGAAGGTGTGAAAGCGGCTAAAAGTCCACGTATTCACACCTTTATTGCTACATCAGACATCCATATGCAGTATAAATTGCGTAAATCTCCTGAACAAGTGTTAGAACAAGCGGTCGCAATGGTTAAATATGCGAAACAATACTGTAGTGACATAGAGTTTTCTGCCGAAGATGCAACACGTAGTAATCCAGAGTTTCTCTATCGCATGTTTGAAGCAGTGATAAACGCTGGTGCCACTGTCGTGAATGTACCGGATACAGTTGGCTACAGCACACCTTTAGAGATGTTTGATTTGATTACAGGTATTCGTAATCATGTGCCAAATATCGATAAAGCAGAGATAGCAGTGCATTGCCATGATGATTTGGGGCTAGCTGTGGCCAATACACTGGCCGCACTGCGTGCTGGTGCTACTCAGTTAGAATGCACAATCAATGGGATCGGAGAACGGGCTGGTAATGCTGCCCTCGAGGAGCTTGTGATGGGGCTTATGACCAGGAAAGACTACTACAATGCCACATCTGGAGTAGATACCACCCAAATATATCGCACCAGTAAACTCGTAAGTTCTTTAACAGGATCGCAAGTGCAGCCGAATAAGGCTGTTGTGGGTGCGAATGCCTTTGCACACGAGTCAGGCATTCATCAGCATGGTATTTTGGCTAATAAAAACACTTACGAGATTATGACACCGGCTTCGATTGGGTTGGCACAGAATAAGATGGTTTTAGGTAAACATTCTGGTCGTCACGCTTTTGAAGATCGCTTAATCAGTCTAGGCTATTCGTTAACTAAAGAGAAACTTGATGAAGCGTTTGAGCAATTTAAAATTCTGACAGATAAGAAAAAGGTTGTGGCTAATGGTGATATTGAGGCTTTAGTGCAGCAAAAAACCGCTGATATTCCCATCACTTATAGCTTAGCACGTTACGTCATTAATAGTGGTAATGCCATCACAGCAACCGCTGCAGTCAGCTTAATCAGCAATGAAGTTTCCAAGGAAGAAGTCGCTACTGGAGATGGCTCGATCGACGCTGCCTTTAAAGCCATAGATAAGCTTGTCGGGATTGACTTTGAATTAGAGGATTTTGCCCTGCATTCAGTCACCGAGGGTAAGGATGCCCAAGGAGAAGTGATGGTCAAAATTGCCAAAGATGGACAAGTCTATACTGGACGAGGTTTAAGTACCGATGTAATTGAGGCTAGTGTCAAGGCATATATTAATGCAATAAACAAGATGATTGACGAGCTTAAGTTAGTTAAGGAGGTTACATCAAGTGGCCAATAAGATAGCGATTTTTGATTCAACACTACGAGATGGAGCCCAAGCTGAAGGTATTTCTTTCTCTGTTCCTGATAAACTAAAACTTGTAACTGCCCTTGATCAACTAGGAGTTAACTATATTGAGGCCGGAAATCCTGGCTCAAATCCTAAGGATTTAGAGTTCTTTGAGCAAGTAAATAAACTAACTTTAAAAACAGCAAAACTGACTGGATTCGGTAGCACTAGACGCAGAGATATTGCCGTTGAGGATGATCTCAACGTTCGATCATTATTGCAAGCTGAGACTCCGGTGGTCGCTATTTTCGGTAAAAGTTGGGATTTTCATGTTACTGATATAATTAAAACTACGCTCGCTGAAAATCTAAATATGATTCGTGATACCCTAGCATTTTTTAAATCAAAAGGTAAGGAAGTCATCTTTGATGCTGAGCATTTCTTTGATGGATATAAGTCCAATCGAGAGTATGCCTTAGCGAGTCTCCAAGCGGCGGTTGAAGGCGGAGCCGAGGTTCTTTGTTTGTGCGATACGAATGGAGGCGCGTTTCCTACTGAAACCTATGAGATTACCAAATTAGTCTTAGAGAATTTTCCAGCGCTCGAAGTCGGTATTCACTGTCATAATGACGGTGGAATGGGCGTAGCTAATACAATTATGGCTGTAGAAGCGGGAGCGACACACGTACAAGGTACGTTTAACGGTCTCGGCGAGCGGTGTGGTAATGCGAATTTATCGAGTATTATTCCTAATCTCCAATTAAAACAGGGTTTTTTATGCATTCCGCCTGAGCAACTCACGAATTTAACCTTAACGGCTCGTTTAGTCGCCGAAATTGCTAATGTTGCCCTTAATGAACGAGATCCTTATATCGGGAAAAGTGCCTTTGCACATAAGGGTGGTATGCATATTGATGGGGTTAGTAAAGCCTCTCATTCCTTCGAGCATATTCAACCTGATTTAATTGGCAATGAACGCCGGTTTTTAATGTCTGAGGTCGCAGGACGCAGTACGATATTTGCAAAAATCCAAAAAATCGCTCCTGATCTATGTAAGGATTCACCAGAAGTCGCTGAAATTGTTAATCGTTTAAAGGAATTAGAGCATCAAGGGTATCAATTCGAGGGTGCCGAGAGTAGTTTCGAACTCGTCATTCGTAAGCATCTCGGTAAATACCAGCCATTTTTTGAGCTTGATCACTTTAAGATTTTAGGAGAACAGCCAAGTGACGGAGAACTAAGTTCAACGGCCATGATTAAGCTCACTGTTGATGGGCAAGCAGAGATTACAGCCGCTGAGGGTGATGGACCGGTTAACGCCTTAGATAAAGCACTACGCAAGGCCTTAGAGGTTTTCTATCCAGAATTACGGCAAGTTCATCTTACCGATTATAAGGTGCGTGTTTTAGAAACGAAATCGGCTACAGCAGCTAAAGTACGAGTATTAATCGAGTCGACGGATGGTGAAGATATCTGGACAACAGTGGGTGTGTCTTCGGATATTATTGAAGCCAGCTGGATCGCCTTAGTGGATTCCATAGAACATAAGTTGCTGCGGGATATGGAAAAGAAAATAAAGATTTTTATGTAAGTGTGGTTACGGGGGGATAATTATGATGGAGAGCACTGTAATTCCAAAGGCTTGGGAGAGCTTGCTTCGTTCATCAAGTTATCTTCCTGTTAGTGTTGAAACGATTGCGCGTGTCCATAATACGAGGTGCTGGAATTTTAGTGCGGAACGTGGAATAATTTGGTGAGATAATCGAAGTATCAGTTTAATGGAGGTATAGAATGATGGGAATGACGATGACACAAAAAATCCTCGCAGCACATGCTGGTCTAGAGGAGGTAGTTGCTGGGCAACTCATTCAGGCAAATCTGGATATGGTGCTAGGAAACGATATCACAACTCCAGTTGCAGTAAGGGAATTTGCCAAAATCGGAGTAACGGAAGTGTTCGATAAGCAAAAGGTAGCGATAGTGCCTGATCACTTTACCCCAAATAAGGATATAAAAGCTGCTGAGCAATGTAAACTTATTCGTGAATTCGCCCACGACAAAGAAATTGAGAATTACTTCGAAGTAGGAGAAATGGGTATCGAACATGCCTTGTTACCTGAAAAAGGGCTGGTAGTACCTGGTGATGTGGTAATTGGAGCCGATTCTCATACCTGTACCTATGGTGCTCTGGGTGCTTTCTCCACCGGAATTGGCAGTACAGATATGGCAGCTGGGATGGCCACAGGTAAGGCTTGGTTTAAAGTTCCTGCTGCGATAAAATTTGTGCTAACGGGTAAACCCAGTAAGTGGGTGAGTGGTAAAGATGTGATCCTCCACATTATTGGAAAAATCGGTGTGGATGGTGCATTGTATAAGTCCATGGAATTTGTGGGTGATGGTCTCGCTAATTTATCGATGGACGACAGGTTGTCTATGGCTAACATGGCGATTGAAGCCGGTGCAAAAAACGGTATCTTTTTAGTAGACGAGAAGACTTTAGAGTTTGTGAAAGAGCATGCGACCAAAGAATATACCATTTATGAGCCAGATGCAGATGCTGAATATGAGATGGAGTACACGATCGATTTGAGTACCATTCGTCCGACTGTTTCATTTCCCCATTTGCCGGATAATACGCGGACTATCGATGAAGTCGGAGAGATTCAACTCGATCAAGTGGTTATTGGTTCCTGCACGAATGGTCGGATTGAGGATATGCGGGTGGCAGCCCAAATTCTTAAGGGTAAAAAAGTGGCTAAGGGATTACGAGTTATCGTATTTCCAGCTACTCAGAAAATTTATCTGCAAGCCTTGCGTGAAGGGTTAATTGAGCAGATGGTTGAGGCAGGCGTTGTATTTAGTACCCCAACTTGCGGACCTTGTTTAGGTGGGCATATGGGTATTTTGGCCAAGGGTGAACGAGCCATCGCCACAACCAATCGTAATTTCGTTGGACGTATGGGCCATCCAGAATCAGAAGTGTATTTAGCCAGTCCTGCTGTTGCTGCTGCCTCAGCACTAACAGGTAGAATTAGTAATCCAGAAGAAGTAGCAGAATAGGAGGGATTGTACATGCAAGCGAAAGGAAAAGTTTTTAAGTATGGGGATAACGTGGATACGGATGTTATCATACCGGCTCGTTACCTAAACACTTCAGACCCAGCTGAACTAGCTAAGTATTGTATGGAAGATATTGACGCTAGTTTTGTTAAAACTGTAAGGCCTGGTGATATTATCGTGGCTGATAAGAATTTTGGAAGTGGATCTTCGAGAGAACATGCACCCATTGCGATTAAAGCGGCTGGTATATCCGTTGTTATTGCTCGGACATTCGCACGTATCTTTTACCGTAATGCTATCAATATTGGATTGCCTATTCTTGAATGTCCAGAAGCTGTGGCAGGTATTGAGGCTGGAGACACTGTGGAGGTTGATTTTAGCACAGGTGTAATTCATAATGTTACGAAGTCAACAACCTATCAAGCCCAACCATTTCCAGCGTTTATGCAAGAGTTAATCTCTGCTGGTGGACTGATTAACTATATTAGTAGAAATAAGTAAAGAGAGTTAAGCAACTAGGAAGGGAATGAAGAAAATGGACTTTAAGATAGCGACATTACCTGGCGATGGTATTGGTCCAGAGGTCATTGAGCAGACCATTGCCGTTTTAAATAAAATTGGTACTATGTTTGGCCATACTTTTAATTACACGGAATTACTAGTCGGCGGTTCTGCGATTGACGCAACAGAAGAACCCCTACCGCAGCTCACAATTGATACTTGCTTAGCCAGCGATTCTGTGTTATTAGGTGCTGTTGGTGGACCCAAGTGGGATAATCTGCCTGGTGATAAACGACCAGAAAAGGCACTGCTTGGATTGCGTGGCGCTCTAGGTCTCTACGCTAATATTCGACCCGCTGTACTCCACAAAGCATTAAAGGATGCTTGTCCGCTACGTTCCGACATTGTTGGTGATGGGATTGATATTTGTGTGGTACGGGAACTAACCGGGGGGATGTATTTTGGTGACCGCGGGCGCACGACTGGAGAGATGGGTGAAGCGGCCTACGACACTGAATGTTATAGCATTACGGAAGTAGAACGAATTAGTCGGATTGCCTTTGAAATTGCCCGCAAGCGCAATAAAAAGGTAATGAGTGTGGATAAAGCTAATGTATTAGAGAGCTCTCGCTTGTGGCGTTCAGTTGTCATCAATGTGGCTAAAGATTATCCTGACGTGGAGTTGGATCATATGTATGTGGATAATGCGGCGATGCAGTTGATTCGTGATCCTCACCAATTTGACGTGATTGTAACCACGAATATGTTTGGCGATATTTTATCAGATGAAGCAAGTATGGTTACCGGTTCTATTGGAATGTTACCGTCCGCTAGCTTAGGTAAAGGTACATTAGGTATGTATGAGCCTATTCATGGGTCAGCTCCTGATATTGCTGGACAAGACAAAGCAAACCCTATTGCTACTATTCTCTCGGCCGCTATGATGCTTCGATACTCTTTTGGTTTAGAGCAAGAAGCAGTAGCTATTGAAGAAGCCGTCACAAAGGTGTTAGATCAACAGTTCCGGACTGGAGACATTATGAGTGCTGGTATGCAGCTCATTGGAACAAAAGAAATGGGCCAGCGAATCTTGGCTGCGCTCTAAAAAATAACAACCACCTCGTTGCTGGGGTGGTTGTTATTTTTTAGTTGACAAAGTCTGTGATGCCAAATGCGACTAATTGCTCCTTACTCTTTTTGACATCCTGCTTTGAAGCATCAGGAACGTTAGTTAGTTCATAGTGGAGACCCATTTCTTGCCATTTGGGAATGCCCATACTGTGGTAGGCTAATAATTCGAGTTTTAGAGGGTTCGGTAAAGATAGTACAAACTTGGCGAGCTCTCCAAGTTCCTTTGGGGTATCAGTCATGCCTGGAATAATGACATAGCGCAAAAGCATCGTAGCTCCTGAGAGATTTAATCGAGTTATCCGATCAAGAATGGGTTGGTTATCTCTTTTAGCAATATCGTGATGTAAATCAGCAGATACAGCCTTAATACTGACCATCCAGAGATCAATATAGGATGACAAAGAATCAATCCAAGGCTCTCCACATGCTAGAGAGGTGTCTAGTGTTAGATGGATTTGGTTCTGTTTCATCTCTTTTGCACAGGCAAGAACAAATTCACCTTGGGCTAATGGTTCCCCCCCAGAGAATGTCAATCCGCCATTTTGGTAAAAGGAGTGATTTTTCGCATAGGTAGCGATGAGATCCTGGGGGGTGTACAGATCACCTTGTTTACTCCAAGCTATTTCTGGATTATGGCAAAACTTACACCCCATGGGGCAACCTGTCAAGAACACAACCATGCGAATGCCCGGACCATCAAAGGTGCCAAAAGGTTCAATAGAATGGACTAGACCCTTCATCCGCCGAGACCTTCTTGAAAAATGGTGCGCGAGATCACCTCTTGTTGTTGCTCAGGCGTTAGTTTAATAAAGTTAACAGCATATCCTGAAACTCGAATGGTGAGTTGTGGATATTTTTCGGGGTTCTCTATGGCATCCTCGAGCGTTTCGCGGTTTAGGACGTTAACGTTTAAGTGCTGTCCGCCGTTTGCGAATTGACCGTCAATAATTGCAACCAGATTTTTTTGTTGCGCTTCTCGGGCTTTCCCTAAGCTAAAGGGAGTCACTGATAGTGTGTAAGAAATTCCATCTTTAGCATCTTGATAATCAATGGAAGCGACGGAACTAAGGGAGGCTAATATGCCACTAGTATCCCGATTGTGCAGGGGATTTGCTCCAGGTGCAAAGGGTTCGCCAGCCTTACGACCACATGGTGTCGCTCCTGTATATTTGCCATAAACCACATTTGAAGTAATCGTTAAAATTGATAGGGTGTGTTCAGCGCCACGATGAGCGGGGAATTCACGTAAGTTGCCAATAAAATCAGCCACAACGTCCCGTGCAAGTTGATCGACCTGGGGGTTATTGTTGCCGAAGTAAGGAAATTCGCCTGTGATGATAAAATCTTTGGTTAGTCCCTGCTCATTAAAGATCGGAGTAACACTTGCATACTTAATCGCACTGAGCGAATCGGTAATGACAGACAAACCAGCCATCCCAAAAGCCATATAACTGTGGGGAGCAATATCATGCAAGCCCATTTCCAGCTTCTCATAGGCATATTTGTCATGCATATAATGAATAACATTCATTGTATCTACATATTGTTCAGCGAGCCACCGAATCGTTTTGTCGAAAGCACTCTTTACTTCGAGATAATCTAAGGGTTCTCCAACTTGTGACTGATAGAATTTGGGGGCTACTTGGACACCGCTAATCTCGTCTCGGCCACCATTTATCGTTAACAGAAGGGCTTTTGGTAGATTGGCGCGTGCTCCAAAGTATTGAATATCTTTACCAATACGCATGGCAGAAACACAGCATGCAATACCGTAATCGTCGCCATATATGGGACGCATAATGTCGTCATTTTCGTATTGCACAGCACATGTTTCTAACGAAATTTCTGCACAAAAATCTTTAAACCCTTGAGGGAGTGATGTTGACCATAAAACAGTCATATTCGGTTCAGGAGCGGGACCAAGATTGCGTAAGGTTTGTAAGAATCTAAATGAAGTTTTCGTTACAAGTGTCCGTCCATCCTCGCCCATTCCACCTAACGCTTCGGTAACCCAAGCAGGATCGCCAGAGAATAAATCATTGTAAGCCTGGGTGCGTAATTGCCTTGAGAGACGTAATTTGATAACAAAATCATCAATTAGCTCTTGGACTCCTTCTTCTGCGATCAAACCGATTTTGAGGTCTCTCTCGAAGTAGATATCTAAAAATGTACTTACCCGGCCTAGTGACATTGCTGCTCCATTTTGTTCTTTAATGGCAGCAAGATAGGCAAAATAGAGCCATTGCACTGCTTCTTGGCTGTTTGTGGCAGGCAACGAGATATCAATTCCATAACTAATTGCCATTGTTTTGAGATCAACTAGAGCTTGAATTTGATCATTTACTTCTTCGCGTAGCTGGATGGTCTCAGGCGTTGTTTTACTTAATAATTCACTGGTACGTAGCGCGTCTTTACGCTCGGCTATAAGGCTGTCTACGCCGTACAAAGGTACTCGTCGGTAATCACCGATGATTCGTCCGCGGCCGTACGCATCAGGCAATCCAGTTAGTACCCCAGTTTTACGTAGTAAGCGCATGGTATCGGTGTAAGCACTGAATACTCCGTCATTATGTGTGCGGCGATATTTATTAAATGCCTCTTTGACATGGTCTTTGATTGAATGTCCATATTCTTCACAAGCCACTTCGACCATTCGAATACCACCCCATGGATTAATGGCCCGTTTAAGGGGGGCATCTGTTTGTAAACCAACAATGAGTTCGTTGGTCTTGTCTATATAGCCCGGTTGATGGCTTGTAATGGTTGTAGGTGTATCTGCGTCTATATCAAGGACGCCACCTTTCTTGTACTCTTCTTGTAGTAAAACACTACATTGATTCCACAAACTTTTTGTTCGAGTAGTAGCAGCAGTTAAAAACGAACTGTCACCAGAATAGGGTGAATAATTCTCTTGAATATAAGCTTGGACATCGATGATCTTTTCCATGGGTATCATCCCTTTCTAGTAATTACATAACCATGTTAACATTAAGTGGATCCCCTGTCAATCAGTAGGTACGAGATTTAACCAATGATTAATAACTTTCATCAAAGTAAACAAAGCTGGCTGTGCAACTTATCCCTTGCCATGATAATTTGATATAATGTGTACGGGAAGGGGAGTTGTTATGAAACCGTTTCTTGCTAGAGCTAAAAGCATCAATGTTTTAGCCAAGCAAACGATCTTTTCTCACTGTGAACCAGCATTAGGGGAGGTTCCAGCGAGACTCGCAAAATATCTTTTAGAGCTCGACCAAGCGCAAGGTAATCCGTATATTAAAGTCGATAGTTCGAAAGCACCATCAAAATCATTGATCGTAAACGACTTAGCGCATTAGTCGATGGAGAGAAATTGACTTAAGTCAAAGCATATTTCTAAGTAAGTATGTTATGATTGAAGAGAAGTGTAACATAAAATACAAACCGAATAAAGTACTAAAGGGATCGTAGGAGCCCTTCTTGATACGTTCTAAAAAAAGAGAAAGCTCTTATCTTCCGTTAGAATATTGAGGCTTTAAATAGCTATAGAGACTGAGAACATGATAAATCTGGTTTTTCTGTACGCCCGAGAGAAAATCGAGGCGCAGGAATGGATATGTGGATTACTAAATAAATATAGATGTTAGCTAATCGCTAATCATAATGCACTGGGTCTTGAAAGTTGGATCTTAAGGTTTCAAATTAGGGAATGGCAGACAATCAAAGTGACGATCAAAGGATACAACGGCTTCTGCTCCTTTAGAACGGGCTCTTTCAACGAGTAAGCAGTCAGCAAAATCCGCGTAGTTTAGAGATTCATCGGACCAAAGTAACAATGCTGACATTTGTGCTGTTAAATTCTCACTTTTTATAAATGGTTGTCGTAGTAGATCTAGAAGTGTAAAGCATATTTCGTCTCTATCTATTTTGAAGCGAATATTGAGGACATAAACAATTTCAAACAATGTTACATCAGAGATAAGATAGCTTTGTCCGTTAGTGAGTGCTTTCATGGCTCTTCGGTGGAGTTGCTCATCAAGATTAACTAGATAATTACAAACAACATTGGTATCAACATACAGCATATAGCATTCAGTCCTTTCTCTTGTTTTGGTTTGCTATATACTCACCAATTCCATGTGTCAAATTATCTGGGTTAACCTCGGCTTTTATTGCATCCAAATGTAGAGATAGGCATCCTGCTAATTCTTGTGGTGTGCGTGGCGTTGACAACACTTGGCATTCTAGTTTTCCAGTACCAGTGACGCGCCATAAGATTTCATTTCCGGTGAAAATGCCAGCAGATTTACGCACTTCGCTCGGTATAGTAACCTGGAATTTGCTCGTAACCTTGGATGTACCTGTAATGTATGGCTTTCTGCTCTCCATCCTATTCATCCTTTCTCCTTTCTTTGCTGTTTCGTATAATTATTATATCCTTACGTATCGAAAATTGCAAGGAGTTAGGCGGATTTACTTGCGCTTCATATGATGACACCGTGAAGCTTCACAAAACAACCTGGTATACGTTCTGGTTTGTTTGGTGGTGATCGCAGAAAACTCTCAGGTCAGCAATCGAAGCCTTTGCTCAAAAGCTTTTTCAGACCTTCGATTTTTCTTAACGGTACCAGAGTTATACCGATATCGGAATATCGTTGACAATAATCCGATATCGGTATAAAATGTTTGTGAGGTGATTCCTATGAAGCATATGAGTACAAAAGAGGCAAGCGAAAAATGGGGAATAAGTGATCGTAGAATCCGAGTGCTCTGCAAGGAGGGGCGTATCGAAGGCGCTAAGAAAACTGGGCGTAATTGGTCTATACCTTGGGATTTTTCTAAGCCTGTGGATGCAAGAGAAGGAAATAGAAAAGACTATCTAGGATTAGACTATGATTTTAGTTATATTGATTCGCAAAAGTACTCTATCGACCAGCATCGACCACTTTCGAGGCAACTAGCCAATTCACTTCATGAAAAATTAATTGTGGAATGGACGTATAACAGCAATGCGATAGAAGGGAATACTCTAACATTGTCAGAGACGAAAGTTGTCCTTGAAGGTATTACGATCGGCGGAAAGAGCATGGTGGAACATTTAGAAATAATTAACCATCGTGATGCGATACTCTTTATAGAGGATCTTATTTCTAGTAAAGAAAGGCTTTCTGAATGGAATATCAAGAACATCCATGCTCTGATACTGAAAGAAATAGATAGTATTAATGCTGGTAAATACCGAACGGAGAATGTTGTCATAAGTGGTGCCAAGCACATTCCACCTAAACATTATGAAATTGGGGGTTTGATGCAGAGACTTCTTTCGGAATATCAGAATGAATGGGGAAGGCTTCATCCGATTGTGAGAGCAACCCTGTTGCATGGTGAGTTTGTAAAGATTCATCCATTCATAGATGGGAATGGGCGAACATCAAGGCTTCTATTGAACTTTGAACTCATGAAGAATGGCTACACTCCGATCATTATAAAGAACGAGAGAAGGGCAAAGTACTATGATGTTCTTGATCTGGCGCATACAACCATGAATTACGAGCCATTTATAAAGTTGGTATCAGAACTGATGATAGAGTCAGGAAAGCTTTGGCTATCAGTATTAGATTAAGCAGAACAAACAGCTGAATCAATAAAATCTGTAAAGCCCAGGTCAACACTCCATGCTGGGAGTGCGTAGCGTTGAGTACAGACTATAGTGAGTGAGGTAATATCTATGAAAAAATGGGCAAGAATATCCCTGATAACGATCATATCGCTCATACTTCTATTAATCGGTTCATTTTTTATCTATGTATCTGATTATTACAGAGCGGATGATGTAGCAATTGCAGTGATGCAAAGTGCATCTACCATTCATGTTCAAGACAACATTGTTACATTATCACCTGCCACATCCAGCGACACCGCATTGATTTTTTATCCAGGCGCAAAGGTGGAACACTACGCTTATTTGCCGATTTTAGAAAAAATCAAAGAGACTTCTGGCATTACTTGTATTCTTGTTAAAATGCCGTTCAATATGGCTATATTCAACGCGAATGCTGCCGATAAAATTATGGATCAGTTCCCTGAAATTGAAAACTGGTACATAGGTGGCCACTCCATGGGTGGTGCAATGGCTAGCAACTATGCATCAAAGCATCCAGAAAAGGTGAAAGGGTTGATTCTGCTGGGAGCTTATGTCTATGGCAATTACCCTGCTGAAGATGCTCTTACGGTTTACGGCACATTCAATACAAGCGTTGCAGATAAGATAGACTATACCGAAAATATTGTAGTCATACAAGGGGGGAACCATGCTCAGTTTGGTAATTACGGCAAGCAAAAGGGCGACCCTGATGCTACGATTTCAAGCTTAGAGCAACAGAATATCGCTGTGGAAGCTATCAAGGAATTCTTGGTGAAAAGGAATGATTAGATTATGATTTATTATTTTTCTGGCACAGGAAACTCAAAGTGGATTGCTGAGGATGTAGAAAGCGATAAAGTCATAGTCTCAAAGATTGCTAATGCCCAAGAGAAACTCAAAATAATTGCAGATCAAATTATCTCAAAGCAGGCTGTCGTTGATGTTAATAGAGGTAACTTACCGTGGATAAAGTCTAACCTTGCCAACTTAGGCTTTAACAAATTTGCTCGTAGCACAAAGTCGTTTTATGTTACAGAAAAGTGTACTTCCTGCCGACAGTGCGCCAAAGATTGCCCTGCAAACAGTATACGGATTGTAGATGGAAAACCGCAATGGAGCGAAAAATGTTATCAGTGTACAGCATGCATTAATCTCTGCTCAGCCAAAGCCATTGAATATGGAAAGGCAACCCCCACAAGAAGTAGGTATCAGTTCAAAGCATATTGGAATCCAGTATCATGATCGAAATAAATCTGAAGACCGGTGGAAGTCGAAAAACTTTTGAAGTCGTACAGGCAACTGAGTAGTCAGCGCACTATGAGCGATATGGCCATGATGCTAGCGCCCATAACCCATTTCCCATTTCCATCTGGAACCCTTGAGTCCAGTAAAAAAGCAGAATGACCAGAGTGCGAGACTTAAGGTGTAGAACGCTCCTAAAACCATTTTATTGGCGCATTCCTAAACGTTCGACCTTTCCAAACTGCTTGTCCAGAGATCGTGCGCACCATGGATGTTAAGCCAATTCCAGAGGCTACTAAGACAACAAGCGGATACAGTAAAACTACCCTCATTGGCATGCGAAAACGCAGTGTGGGAAGAGCCCAAACTATAAGTTGTAGCGCTACAGTACTAGCCACCAACGAATCCCAAGGCGCGTCTAGAAACGAGCATAGACCTTGAATAATTAAAAGAGCTAAGGGGAACCCATATACGAAACTCATCCAAAACCAGATGAAGCATGAGACAACTATCCGATAATCAAAGAGCGCAAAGTAATTCTTCGTAAAACCTTCCACTGCTTGCGTTAAAGATTGATACATGCGGCACGATACCAGATCAGTGGCGTCATGAATGGCCAAATTATACCCCTTCTTTACGATCAACCGCCCTAAAGCCACATCATCCACAGCATGATTTCGTACCGCACTATGACCGCCTATGCACAGGTAACTGGACTGCTTAAAGAACATAAACTGACCATTAACCGCACTAAGAGCAGATAACCGTAATAAACGACCGACTTTGAGCGGAAGTATCGCAAAAATCGACCAAACAGGAAAGGGAACCGTTACCAATTCACCCCAGGTATGCATTTTCTGGTACACAAAGGCTGTCAGCAGATCCAAATCTTCTTCTCGAGCTAAAGAAACGGAAGACCAAAGCATGGTTGGAGCATGGATCGTATCGGCGTCGGTGAACAGAATCCATTCTCCGCGGGCTAGTTTCGCCAACTGCCAGCACGCCCAATGCTTGCCATACCATCCTTCAGGTAGTGGTTTCCCTTCCACTACCTGAAGATTATCATGCCTTTTCTGCAGGGCAGCTAGAATATCGCCCGTGGCATCTTCGGAATGATCGTTGAGTACTATGACTTCATAACGGGGATACTCCTGTTCTACTAAGGATTGCACACAGACCTCAATCGAGCGTTCTTCGTTTCTAGCTGGAACCAACACCGACACAAATGGTGGTTCATCCTTCAGGGGCTCTTTGGGAAAATGCCTAATCACATACCCATTAAACAGTTCAATGCACAGCTGAACTACGACAAAAAACAAAACCGAACTAATCATGAAATGTATTAGCATGTCGTCCTCCGACTTGATATGCGTAAGGGTTGCGATAAATCAACCCTGTGTTTATATCCTACGATTACTATATTCAGACACCAAACAAACCAATAACTCTGTGGAACTCGCAAGATCACTAGAGAACCTGCTGTTCCCACAAGGGCTAACATGACGATCCAACCATTGCTACTTATAGTAACACAGACACGACCCCAGGCAAGAAGGATCCCTAAGGTAGTAGGCACTACCCATAGAGTCAAGCCAGACCAGATACCAAACGTAACAGCTATTGCCTTCCCGCCGCGACAGCCCATAAACGGTGAAAATGCGTGACCTAACACCGGGCTGATGCAAAAGACTGTGAAAAGCAGTTGATTGTGCGAACCGATTCCACTTGCAAGCAGTAAAACCGGAAAAAAACCCTTGGAAAAATCCAAAATAATGGCTAATACACCGACCCATCGACTTCCAGCAAGAAACACATTACTAGCTCCAGGGTTCCCATCCCCCACACTACGAATGTCTATATGATGCAAGCTTTTCCCGAGCCAATAGGAAAACGGTAGCGATCCACTTAGAAACCCAATTAGTATCAAGACAAGTGTATGCATAGCTAACGGACACGAGTATCAGATTTTTTTGTGTGCTCTTTTAGTATACGAGTAACCGCTAGTTTTCCTGTTAGGAATGACATGGGTAACCTGGCAGGGCTGTAGCTCCACTGTCCTGCTTGTAGAAAGCGGGGAATGGGGGTGAGTGTCGATCTGACGACATGCTGCATCTTATGAACGGCTGGCATACTAAGAGTGGTAAACGCCCACCCGGTTATCGCACCTTCACTGTTGCCTGTACGTGTTTTAAGGGATAAGGGAGTAGTAACGAACCAGGAAATAAGCTTCTTTTCCAATCCTGGGTAGATAGAGCTAGAAATTACAGCGATCATGGTGTCAGCACAGAACTGTTTGAACTCTTCATACCATCCTGCATTATGGATTAGGCTCGTGAGCCGGTAATCGAAGAGGCAACTGACTATCAGCCCACTCTTCCCCTCTGGTGCAAGCTTGGGATCCTTCAAAACAGGGACGGATATTTCGTAGGTAGTACGCGCAAAGTAGTCTGAGGTTTGATGATGAAGGATCTGCTCTCGTAGGTATTTGAACATGGATCACCCGAACTTCCTGTGCATAAACTTACGATAAGCCTTACCAAATCGCGGAATATTATCAAAGATATCTCCCCAAAGGTCATAGTAATCGCGTTGAGTGATGATGAGACCGTCGTCATTTAATGTCAGCTTAGAACAACCGTACAAAGTGGAACTGGGATACTTCTTAAACATCATTGTCATTTCCCACTGCAAAAAGATGCTATTCCCAGTCTGGGAAAGATCGATGATGTCCATCCTCAACTCTTGACATCGATTAGAAAGCCGGTTACACAGAGCCTCAAAGTCTGCCCGCCCTTCGACTCTTTGAATGGAATCTTGAAAAATAATATCATCATGGTAATAAGGGAACAGGTGAGACCAGTCGGGTTTTCCACTGGTGTTGTAGGTTCTAGACCACAGCTCTCTCACCATCTCCTGGTTCAATTTAGTTTCCATACAGGCCCCTTTCTCCCTATAGAAAGACGTAATCGATTTCACCGGTGAACACCACTCCCGGTAATGTAACTCACTATAGGCATTAGATTCAACCATAACCTACTTTACTCTTAGCACAACGCAAACAACTCTTGGTAGAATCGCTCATAGATCTGGCTATCTGTATAGAATTCTATGTAGTTTGAGGTTATTCCTTCCATTCTAGGATGGATATAAGTAGATGTACTTCACCCTTCAATAAATGCAATTACTTTTTCCATTGCTGTTTTTGCTTCAGGTATTGGGAATCCAACCCATACATGCTGCATTTGCTCGTACTCATAGTATGAAAGCTTCTGACCGTGGCTTGCTAGTTTATCTCTCAACTGCCTTGCCTGAACGTTAAGTATGTCACTTGTCCCTGTGAACAGTGCAATATCTCCGATTTCCATAGTATATCCGTAGACGGGGGAACAGCGATAATTTTTCGTATCACAATCGCCTGCATATCTTCTGCCCACTTTCTTTAGGGTTTCTTTTGCTAATATCAAATCACTCTCTTCTTGCTCCTTTGAGATATCATTTTCCATGGAGATATCCAGCCAAGGCGATAATAAAACAATCTTTTTTGGTTGTGGTTGGATCCCCTCCATTTTTAGATGTTGGGCCAAGGCTAGCGCTAATCCACCCCCAGCAGAATCGCCTACCAAAATTGTTTCTTGCTCAGTTGCTTTGCATGATAAAGAATATGCCTCTATCACCATTGCAATTGTATCGAGGCAGGTAAATTCGGGTGCCAGTGGATAGTTAATGAAGGTTATTTGGCACTGGATTTTATCTAAGATACTTTCAATAATGCGCCAATGTATCTTATTCGCTTGTAGTGTATAAGCACCGCCGTGAAAATAGAAGATATGCTTCTTAGGACTTCCTGATGATTTTAGACAAACACATTTTCTGTCGCTGATTGTATCGCACTTAATAATGTATCTTTTATAGAAGCTTTTTGGCGGTTCTTCATATTGATTACTCCGTTTCGCAAAGATACGGGTTACGCCCCGAATAGAATGAATTTACCTGCAAATAACATGGTATTTGACGTGGTATGCAGAGGCAGGACTATCTTCTACAACGTAGAATAGTTCATAAATGTATCCTAATCTCGAATATGGTCGCATTCTGGCTTAGAAGTTCGTCCACATTCGACACCTGAATGTGGCCAAACTTTGGGTTGGGGTTTGATTAGAAATTTAAAAAGGCGGTGTAGTGTATGGGTTCATTTCCGAAGCCTGTGGTAGTCATTAGTCGATGTTTGGGGTTTGAGAGATGTCGCTACAATGGTGACGTGCTTTCTAGTCCAGCGGTGGAAGAGTTACGACCTTTCATACATGTAATCACACCTTGTCCAGAAGTAAGTATTGGGCTGGGTGTTCCTCGAGATCCGATTCGCTTGGTAGATGTGGATGGTGACATTCGATTGCAGCAACCCAGTAGTAGCCGAGATGTTAGTGACAGCATGAAAGAGTTTTCCGCTACGTTTTTAGACTCGCTCGATGCAGTTGATGGGTTTATTCTCAAAAGCAGAAGCCCGTCATGTGGTCCAAAAGAAGTGCGTATCTATGCTAGTTCTGATAAGTCAGCCATGGTCCTAGGCAAAACTAGTGGTTATTTTGCGGGTGTTGTAATGAAGAGTTATCCGTCTATACCACTAGAGGATGAGGGGCGCCTCAAGAACTTCACTTTGCGTGAGAAGTTTTTGATTGGGATCTTTACCCTAGCAGCTTTTCGTGCAACAAAGGCGCTGCAGTCCATGGCTACATTGGTTCAGTTTCATGCCCGGAATAAGTACCTATTTATGGCGTTTAGTCCTTATATCCTCAAAAAAATGGGTCAGATCGTGGGTAATCATCAAAAACATCCTGTGGTGATCGTCCTAGACGAGTATGAACTGCAGTTACGTGAGCTGCTGAAAGGGTCGCCAAGTCCAGGTTCGTTTGTAAATGTGCTGTTGCATGAATTCGGTTATATGAGCAAGAAGATCACAGCTAGCGAAAGAGCGTTCTTTCTAGAAACCATTGAGGATTACAGGAATAACAAAATACCCTTAAGTTCCTGTGCCCGATTGCTCCAAAGTTTGGTTGTTCGCTTCGGCGAGGAATATCTGTCTCAGCAAACCATTTTTCATCCGTATCCAAGGGAACTAGTCTCGATTACCGACTCTGGAAAGGGACGAGATTTTTAAGCAGGGTGTTAATCTTAGCTATACTGTTGAATGTAGAGTTTGCTCTTAAACTTTCGTCGAGTGCTTTCGTAGCTCATATACCGAACCAGGCCAAAAATCTGTCGTTCGGGTCCCCAGGGTCTATCGTGTTTTCCACCAATAGCCCAAGCCACTCCCGTATAACCATTTGGATCTCTGCCATCAAGCTGGTATTTGTCGTTTAAAGTGATGGCAATGTGAAAAGCTTCTTGGGGTGTTTCGGTCCACTCTAAGATCTTTTTTGCCCAGTACATCCGCATGTATCCATGCATCCATCCTTCGGTGACCATTTGCACCTGGGCTGCATTCCAGAGGGGGTCGTGAGTGTTGGCCTGCTCGAAATCCTCATAGAGATACACTATGGGCCGCAAATCACTCATATGCTTGTTCAGACTCTTTTGTGCCCATTCATGACAGCCTTTTAGTGAATCGTAGAGGGGATTATGGGTTACATAGTTAATGGCAACTTCCCGACGCACAATCAGCTGTTCTAACAAAGCTTCCTTGGCCTCTACGAGACCGGTTGTCGTTTGTATGTCGTAGGCTAGTTGCTGCACACTCACTTGTCCAAAATGTAAATAGGGAGAGATTCTCGTTGTGCCCTCTGCCTCCGGTTTGTTACGGAGATGGGAGTATTTCGCAAAGGTTTCTTTCATGAACCGACGAAATCTTTTCGTTGCTTGACTTGTACCTCCGATAAACTGGACAACAGGTGCTACACTGCTGTCGACATCGAGTTGGTCTGCTAACGCTGAGGGCCTATGCACATGGCGTTTTTGCAAGAGCTCGGCTAGTTTATCCTGAAAAACGGGGACGACATCCTTCATGGGTTGGAGAAATGATGGAATCCACTGCTTTATTTTTCGCCTCATGGTATAGGCAGAATATTCCTCTTTAAAAAATAGCGAGGTAGGGACTACTACATCTGCATCGACGGTGACAAAGCTACACGATAGGGTGACTGCTAGGTCTTTTCTCCATTGCATGGCATAGTTTAGGGGATTCTCATCGCCAACAATTAGGGCAGGGTTCTGTTGATTAGAAAATTTTGTAAGTCCAGAGACTGGTGGAGTAACGTCTAGGATGAAAGGGATTTTTAGGTCTTTCGCTTTTGACGCCACCTCATCTAGACCTTGTAGCATAAAGTGCAAGTGGCGCAAATTCCCACTGGTAAAGGCGGGATCAAGGGCGAAGTACACAACAAGGGGTAGATGCAACGCGTTAGCCTGCTCAATGGCAAGATTAAGGGCATGGTTATTTGTGATACGCTGTGCTCGTTGCATCCAGTAAATGACTATCTGACCATCATGTTTGATGGGTAATCGATTGTGTTGTGTGACTCGTGGATTTGCGTAGAGATTCTTGCTCATGTTTCTAACCTATCCTTTCCGGCAGCCTATGAAGAATCTGGTCTTTCATCTGTTACTCTTCCTCAAGCTCAAACGCTCCCTTTGTCACAACAATCTTCACATTGCTATTCACATCATGTTCTTGACCCTAAACGTATCACACATAACCAAAAAAAGGAATACACCTGCGCCTAATATGGTAAAATGGAAGTGAAAAACCACCAAATACCCTATAAGCGGGGTGTATTAAATATGGTTTTGCAACTTTAACTGCTACCATACTATTATTATAACACACTAGGGTTCGATGCGGAACTCATTGATTACATAGATCATGATGATTCTATTGTTTTCGAGCAAATAGCTCCTCTCTATAAATAAGGAAGGTCGTCGTCCAATTGACCTGAGAGGCGAGCAAGGTCGTATCCTTGTTTTTAACGGGTTCGACAGAGACACATATACCGCTTGGTCTAGAGGAGATAGATAATCTAAATTTTTGTCTTGTTTCACGAGTACATTATAGCAGATAATGGACGCCCTAATTTTCCGGTAAACATTCTGCTCTCCTTAGAGTTTATCAAGCACTTGAAGAATTACACAGACGAGGAATTGATAGAGCAATTTCACTTTAATTATCAGATTATGTACGCTGTCGGCATTCGTAACCTAGGAGATATACCCTTGGCTCATCGCACACTTTATGAGTTCCGCGAGCGTGTATTAAACTATACAGTTAGCCATCCCGACCAAGCAGATCTACTGTTTTCAAAGTTTCAACCATTAACAAATCACTTTCTAACCGAGGCAAAACTTAGTACTAATGAGCAGCGTGTGGATTCTACGCATATAATGCCGAACATAAAGGTTGCTGGCCGGCTGTCCATTGCCTACGATGTATTGCGACAAGCCATCAGCGATTGCCCTCTAGAAATCCTGCCTCAGGATATTCAGGACGTTTTAAAACCTGAGTATAATACGGAGACAAAGACATGGGTAGCCAAGCCGAATAAAGACATCCAAGCAACGAGCTTACAATCAGCTTACGATCCCGACGCTACGTTTCGGAACAAGGCAGGCAAGATACACAGTGGATATGTCTTAAATCTAGCGGAGACCTGTAATGATGACAACCCTGTGCAACTGATCACCGATTATTCGCTAGAAGATAACGGCGCATATGATGCCCATATACTACATAAACGTTTGACAGTGATGAAAGAGCTGAATCCAGAACTAAAGGATGTATACGTGGATGGTGCTTATATGTAGTTTGGTAGCTGGTTTAAAAGTAATTGGTCATAATATTCGTCAGTTTATTCGGTTCTGCAAACAAGACTTCCGCCGAGGGTTCGACCCAGAAAAGCGTAAAAGTCAACCCCAAGGGGTTAGTGCGCCTATTTCAGCAAATTGTTGAGAAAACAGGTTAGATAATAGGTGGAAATGCGCTAGATATATGATGCCTAAACGGAAATGGCTACTAATAAACCCAAGAAAAGTGATCACGATAAATTTTGGAGCTATTTTTGGGGTTACATGCATAATTTAGTTGCGTTTCAGCAGTGGAATCATAGGTTATAGGGGATAAAATGCTTGACAAAATGATCATGTAACATATATAATACAAATAAATCTAAAGATACAAACAAATCAAACAAGCATAAATGCAAATTAAATAATAGGCATTTTCATTAGTAAGACAAGAATTAGTGTTAACTAATCGTATTTAGTGTGATAGGTAGACTTATTGCTGTAGCTAGTGCCATGCTTAATTAACACGGCATGGGGCAGGCACTAGCTACCATATATATTGGGAGCAAGCAGAGGAGAGGTTCAGAATATCTCTCGACTGACGTTAATACAAGTATCATCAAGTTCAATTGTTCTTGTCAAATTGTAGTAGCATCACATCATGTGCTAGAGATCGTCTGCTGCGCTAGCAGTTGATAGATGACTAATGACTCTGAGACGTCGACTATCATGGTTTTTAGTCGCCCTATAAATCGAAAAAAAGAAAGGGTTGATGTAATGAATTTTAACGGATCATTATTTACTGACATGAACACAAAGGAGCTGCAGACTGCCAATGGAGGTGGTCCTGTAAGTATAATTGTAAGCTTTGCGATAGGTCTTATAGCTAGTGAAGTAGTAAATGAAGTTGTTGAAAGATCAACAGGTCAAGATATAAGAGATTGGGTTTCTAATGGAATGGATTCACTAGTCAACTCCAATTACGATGGGTCAAAAAATAGTTCCGAAACAAGCTATCTCCCTGGACGATGGGCAAATTGAGTGAAACTTACAATGTCCATGTAATGTCTTTAGTCTTTCTGAAGGTTTCACACTAAGTTGTCACCAAATTACCAAGGGGTGCTAAGAAACCCCTTGGTAAGGTACTAATAGGATTATGATGCCCTTTGAGTAAAAATGCACTAGGTTACTCTCTTCTAGAAACTAATCTGTTTTTATTTTTCTTAATGTGAAAAACTGTGAGCTAAAGAAAGAGAGCGAGAGACTATAGAGGGAGGTAAGTGTATGTCAAGTATTCATTTTAACTGGAAGCACATGTTTATTGGTTTCATTTTAGGTTTTCTCACCAATATACTGTATAAGATGCTTCGTTAATTGTGCTATTCAAGGACTTTTTGGAGGTAAATTAAAGAAAATGTCCTGACACTTAGGATGGTGTTCCCGCCTCTTCGCTTTGGAGCTACGATCCCCTTAGGTTATGGCTTTTAAGACATGTTTCTACCAAGGTACAAGGGTGTGTTAGTATACATGCCTTTTGTACAGTCGTTTTTGCGTAACCTAGATTTTTCTCCAAAGACTATCGCTATATCAGGCAATCTAGCTTCTGCTTATCAAGACTATCGATTTAGAGACCTTTTAATGAAGTTCAAGAAATGTATCAAATTTGGAGCTTAGTCTCTCATTTGTGGTAGTATGTTTGTGGGAGATGACGTAATGAAAAATAACTACTTTGCCAAATTAGTGATTCCACTGCATAAAATCCTTTACATCAGTTCATCCATATGTAGTAGCCACGCTCATAGCTGCATCCGATATCTAGTGCCATATGAACTAAAAAGTAGGTTTTCGCACAATTCTGCCACTCCAAAACTAGCTGTTACCTTGATACTCTTACCGCTAATAATAGATAGGGACCCTCGTATCGGGGCCACTGCAAATTTCTAGCGGTGGACTAAGGCAAATCAGATTGTTTAAATATAGTGCATACCTTGATTTATTGCTAAAAATATGGCAACATAATAACGAACAAGAGTTCTGCTAATTGCATAATTTATTATGGTTGCCAGCTGCGATAATTCTAGGTATAATTAGGGGTGAATTAGGTGTTGCATTTAGTTGGAGACGAATCGGGGAAATACAACAGATACAATCAGCATGATAGAGGATACAAGAATCTATTGTCTTCGAAGCAAACCTTTAGACAACTAGTAATGGGATTCATTCCGGAACAATGGGCTCAAAGTTTGGACGAATCATCCATTATATTGATCAATAAATCTTTTGTTTCGCATACCATGAGGGAGAAAGAATCCGATCTACTATATTGCATCCACTTAGATAGTCAGGAAATTATTTTCTATATGTTATTGGAGCTGCAACGAGAACAGATTTTGGAAGTATTAGATGAATGCGAGGAGGTCGAGACTATGTTGGGCAACTTAGGTCGAGTAATCAGCGAGGGATATCAAAAGGCAAGAAACGAAGGTGCAATTCAAGGCAAAGCCGAACTGATTGCTAATATGCTAGAAAAAGGTCTTAGCGCAACCGATGTCAGCGAGCTTACTGGTTTAGATGAGAAAACGTTACAAGAATTGCTAGGAATTCTTGATTCGAGCCATTAATACGCCGCACAAGTATTTATTAATTGCCGCAGCGGGATAATCTCTAATCTCTAATCGCTTAGCTGCCAAGACTTACATCACCTGATACACAAACTAACTATGGCTACCTCAAGATGCAATTGCTGTGTGTCTCACCATCTCATGATCTATGTAATCCAAGTAGCCATATTTTCGCCGGTGCATTTCCTTTTTTTGGTTATATACTAGGACTTTTTGAACAGGCTCTTAGACTAAAAAGACTCGACTATTATCTTTGTCGGGTCTTTTTACCATTAACATTAAGACTAGAAGTGTATATTTCTACTCCATACTGATCAATATGATCTTTTAACGCTTGATTTTGGATCAAGGAATAGACTACAATATCAAAATAATAGGGTAGTGGGAGTTCTTCGTTAAGTTGTGTACTTATTCTCAAGCGAATTTCCTCGGTTAACTTAGCGCCATACAGTACTAAATCAATATCAGATCCGTTCTTATAATTCCCTAAGGAGCGACTACCAAATATGTCTGCACTCTCTACTTCGTCAACGGTAGACAAAATCTCTTTAATTTGAAATTTGGTGTTAATGGATAGGCCACAATTCATCGCTTCTCACCTAGAGTGTGGAATACCTGTGTTATCGCAGCAAAAAACCTATCTCTGATTAGTTCAATTGCTCTATTAAATTGTTCCTCGTCATACGTGTGTGCTATTAGGTTACGTTGTTCAAGCATCTCCATCCAAATCTCTCCATCGATTATTAACTCATAATGGAAAGCAGACTTAATTACCTCTCGAGGAAAACTTGCCTCTACGCCTTGAGACTCAAGGAAGTCCTTCAGAGTCTTCCAGGCTAATTCAAAAGTATACTCAAATCTCTGGATCATTCCCTCTTTTTCTAGGGTAGTGAGACTGTCAAATGCTATTGCCGCCTCAGCAAGCTTTTCGTATGCTCGCTCAAGGTTACTATAACGTTGACACCAGCGTTGTGACTTTAGATTCAACTATGATCCCTCCCTTGATACTAGTGATTCTATACGTTTCCTAATTCGCTAACAGATATGAAAAACCCTTGAATTTTTTGTTTGACCACAATTCCTATTAATCTAGAAGTATACTCGCGACAGGGTTGGAGGAGCCAAAGGCATTAGGGATGTCGGGTTAGTGGTTATCTGTGATCATAAATTACTGTTGCTAAATTACCACATTTTTACCACATTGGGAGCAGGTTACCCCAGCGGATTAGTATAGAGTAATCACTAGCATTTAATTTTACGTGGAATCTGGGAGTTACTCTACCATGGTATTTAGCAGCTTAAGATCACGAATCTGAATTGCTGAGCGGTGAAAATCCAAAACTCCTTCAGCGCGCATGCGACTCATCTCTCGACACATCGATGATCTAGAGACGTTAAGAAATTCGGCTAGTTGATTGCGGTTCATTGGCAGCACGAAGCTAAGCTTTCCGGTTTTGTTTACATACTCTAAGAAGAATGCGCTAAGTTTAGCACGCATACTCTTAATCAGCAGGTATTCTACCCGTCTATTTAGCATGAGGCCTTTTGACGAGAGGATTCTCAGCATGTTCTCGACAAGCACTGTGTGCCAGGTACACGTTTTGTCACACTGTCCAGTAATACTCGTTTGCGCTATATAGAAAACGGTGCACGGTTGCTGGGCCTGAACAGTGGCCGGCCACTCTGCTTGACGAGAGAAGGCTACCATTTCTCCGAATAACTCTCCCGGTTCAAGGCTTGCCAAGAACACCCGATTTCCCGCGGCGCTCTCTTTGCTAATTGTTGCACAGCCGCCCACGATAATTCCAAGTCCTAGATAGGGATCGCCCATCAAAGCAATATATTCGTCTTTTTCGTAGTTGTAGACTGTAGGCTGTAAGCAATCTAATAGCATTGTTAGATTCTCTTTAGTAATTCCCTGAAACAGTGGACACTCGGAGAGTATTTCTAGATATTGAGAAAACATTTGTATCCTCCAATCTATTTGTAGCTATGGCTACAGACTTGATGCTCTTATTGTACTATACTCAGCTTGTAGAGACAAGAGACAAATAGAATATGAGGAGGATTCCTATATGAAACGGAAGATAATCCATATAGAGAGGGATAAGTGTAATGGGTGTGGGCTTTGTATTGATGCTTGTCATGAAGGTGCTCTGAAACTCATAGATGGTAAGGCTGAGCTAGTATCAGACTCGTATTGTGACGGTTTGGGAGATTGTCTGCCCCAGTGTCCAACTGAGGCAATTTCCATTATTGAACGCGAAGCCGCAGAGTTTGATGAAGAAGCCGTAAATGCGCATCTGACTGCAAGGGCTGCAAATACGGTAAGTAAGGGATTTCGTGGGTATTCAGGTACGTTGTTACAAGCGTTTGCCAGAGAAAAGTCAGAGGCAAGTCCAGTTGAAAAGGCACATACAGGTAAGTCCGAGTTGCGTCAGTGGCCCATTCAACTTCAACTTGTCCCGGTAAACGCCCCTTACTTTACTAATGCCCACTTGCTTGTAGCAGCAGATTGTACAGCGATTGCATATGGTAGTATTCACCAGGATTTCATGAGAAACAGAGTGACCCTGATTGGTTGTCCCAAATTGGATGAGGTAGACTATGCTAGCAAACTAACGGAAATCCTTACCCAGAACGAAATAGCGAGTGTAACAGTATTGAAAATGGAGGTTCCTTGTTGTGGTGGTCTATCTGATGCAGTAAAGACAGCACTGCAGAACAGTGGTAAGATGATTTCTTGGACAGTAATCACCGTCAGTCTTGATGGCAGCATACTAGAGCATTAATTCTAGAGACAATACAAAAATACGGAGGTCGAAGTGTTATGCAAAGCATGTTTTGTTTTCAATGCGAACAAGCAGCTAGTGGAACAGGATGTACGAAAATCGGGGTCTGCGGAAAACAGCCAGAAGTCGCCAATAAGCAAGATGAACTGACCTGCGCTCTAATTGGTTTGGCCCAGGCGGCCAAGGGGAAGAAACCACAGGCTAGTGTAGATGAAGTGGTCATGCGTTCACTGTTTGCAACCGTGACGAATGTCAGTTTTGATGGAGATCAAATAGACGCACTAGCGCGAGAGGTAGAGCGGGAGAAGCGGTTATTAGGTAGCGCCCCGAACTTCCCTCTAGAGGATCTATGGGAGGGAGAAACTGATGTAGTATCGCTGCGATCCACATTGCTACTAGGAATGCGGGGGATGGCAGCCTATGCCCACCACGCTTATATGCTTGGCCACAGTGATCCAGAAGTGACTGAATGGTTCTATACTGGTCTGCGCGCGCTAGGAGAAGAGCATACGGTTGATGGATGGCTCAGTATCTTAATGGAATTCGGTAACATAAACTTGAAGTGTATGGGCCTTTTGGATGCGGCAAATACATCGACCTATGGACATCCAGTTCCTACAAAAGTAACAACAAGCGTGGCTAAGGGCCCCTTCATTGTGATAACTGGCCATGACTTACTTGACCTTAAGCATTTGCTGGAGCAAACTGAAGGTAAGGGTATTAATGTCTACACCCATGGTGAAATGTTGCCAGCCCATGGATACCCAGAGCTAAATGAGTATGCTCATCTCAAAGGAAATTTTGGCAGTGCTTGGCAGAATCAGCAAAACGAATTTCATGATCTTCCAGCCCCCATTTTCTTTACAACAAATTGTTTGATGCCTCCCAAGACTAGCTATGCTGATCGGGTCTACACTACATCGGTGGTGGGCTATCCAGAAATGCAGCATATACGCGATGGCATCGATGGCATCAAGGATTTCACTCCCATGATCGAGCAGGCTCTTGCTCTAGGTGGCTGGAATGAAGAGAAGAAGTTCACAGGGATTAACGGTGGTTCTACCTTAACAACTGGCTTTGCTAGAAATACGGTACTTGGCGTAGCTCCTCTGGTGATCGATGCAGTAAAAAATGGCGCAATCAGACATTTTTTCCTAGTAGGTGGATGTGATGGTGCCAAGCCAGGACGTAATTACTACACCGAGTTCGTACAAAAGACGCCTGACGATACGGTGATTCTCACCTTAGCTTGTGGTAAGTTCCGGTTTAATGACTTAGACCTCGGTGAGATTGGTGGTTTACCTCGCATCATGGATATGGGTCAATGTAACGATGCATACTCAGCAATTCAGGTGGCAGTAGCACTTTCACAAGCATTTGAGTGTGAAGTTAACGAGTTGCCGCTCACTTTGGTACTATCCTGGTATGAGCAGAAGGCTGTAGCTATCTTGTTGAGTCTTCTTGCGCTAGGTATCAAGAACATCTATCTTGGACCGACTCTTCCTGCATTCTTTTCCTCTAACGTACTAGCAGCTTTAGTAGAGAAATTTGATATCAAACCAGTTAGCACTCCTGAACAGGATCTACAGGCAATCCTGGGATAGACTTATTAGCCGATTCAGGTGATTAGCATATCCAATGCATGGGGTGATAAGGCACTAGGCATGCCAGCATTCATTCTGCGGTGCTTTGAAAAGGCTCGATCGGTAGAGCAAGGGCCAGAGAACGGCACTCGGAATATCCGACCGTCTGGGAACGCAGGGGGTTTCAATTTCGACTCCCTGTTGTTACTGTACAATCCAAGTAGTAAAACTGCACCCGTACCACTATGATTATAGAGGATTTCACATTAATTGCAGAATATTTATTCATGTAATTAGTTTTTTCGTGAACCAAGGAGAGCACTAGAATGTGGTTGCTGCGTAAGAATGTTTTGTTGATGAGCCTGCTTCTAAGCACATTACTGTTAACTGGGTGTGAAGACTTAGAGGGATTAGTAATCCAACAGGTAAAGCACTCCCTTAACAATGTTGCGTTTCATATGCGTTTAGTACCAGGTAGTCGTTTTCGTGAATTAGAGTTTGAATATCCTAGCAAGAGAATAGTTGATGGTAATTATTGGATAGCAGAAACACCAGTCACCTATGCACTGTGGTATGAGGTCATTACCTGGGCTAGAGGCAATGGTTATGTATTTGGTAATCCAGGAAGAGAAGGAAACTCATCGGTAACAGGATTAGCACCTACAGATAGGCAAACAGAACCAGTAACAATGGTTAGTTGGCTCGATTGTGTAGTCTGGTTGAATGCACTCACAGAGTACTATAATCTTCTCCATGGGACAGAGTATACAAGGGTGTATTATGATGGAGATGGTGTTATTACAGATTCTAGGAACCTGTTAGCCTATGACTCGCTAGTGGAAATACATGCGAATACGGGCTTTCGCTTGCTTACAGGAGACGAACGGGAAGTAGCAGCACGCTATCTTGGGCCGTCAAAACCAACTGATCATCCCTTGAAATTATAGGTCATAATAAGAAGAGGGTTCTATTGGTTACCCCAGAATTATGTAATCGGAGCAACGGACTTCTACACTAATGAGGCTGCAACGGCAGCTGTTAGTTGGTACAAGGTAAATAGTAACAGACGTACCCAAGTAGTTGGGCAAAAACCTATAGATCGCATGAGGGGGTAGAAATGCCACGACCGAAACACATTTAATTAGTGATGAAAAGGATGCAACGGGTTTCCGCCTTCTCACAAGCAACGAGTGGGAATTAGCAGTGCGCACTACGCCAAGAGCAATGATTACCGTAGCGAGGAACCAGACCGTTCCAGGGATTGAGTATCCCGCAAATAGTAGGATCTATTGGACTCCATTCGACTATGCCAGTGGTGCCACTGGGCCTGCCTG
>SKJB01000159.1 GCA_007116145.1 Limnochordia bacterium
CTCAATTTCTCAGAATCCTTAATTGCATACATTGGAGAAACAGTCGATGCAGAGCCAACAATTTCGCGTCGCGAATTGTCCCAGCGGATCTGCCAACTTCAAAGTTGGCGATCTCCTAATGAAGAGATGAGTTGCCGGAAAGCCCTATCTGAACTGGACAAGCGTGGTGTTAGCAGCCCGTGATACATATATTGGTTGGACAGAGCTTGCAAGACGTACAAATTTAAATAAGGTACTTTGTAATGCTCGCTTCTTAATTGTGCCATCGGTAAAGGTACCTAATCTGGCGTCACATGCCCTATCTCTTGCATTAGATCGCTTACCCTACGATTGGGAAGAACGATATGCCATACGTCCTGTCCTAGTAGAAACATTCGTCGATCCAACTCGCTTTGACGGCATCTGTTACAAGGCCGCAAACTGGATTATCGTAGGCGATAGTTCTGGACGCCGTGATGGTATTGCTAAACGAATCTTCTTACGACCGCTTTACGCTGGTTGGCACGAGGTTCTTTGTGATGCTGTTGAGCCAAAGCTTGGAACAGGTTTTCGTGTAGAAACACCAGCAAGTTGGGCGGAAGAAGAGTTCGGGTCCGTTCGTCTTTTCGATCCAAGACTAAAGCGACGACTTTACACCATCGCAGAGGATTTTTACAATAACTGCGAGAAGAGTATACCCGAGGCTTGTGGTTCGAATGCTCGAACCATTGGTGCATATCGATTCTTTCAGAATGAGGCGGTATCTATGGATGTACTCTTAACAGCACACACAGAAGCAACAATCGAACGGATCAAAGAACACTCGGTTGTATTAGCACCACTAGACACCACAACATTAGATTACAACACACACCCGATGACAGAAGGATTAGGTCCGACAAGTGGTGAACATAGTGGTGGTTTAGGTCTTATTATGCATGATACGGTGGCCTTCACCGACAACGGGACTCCCCTTGGTGTGATTGATGCCCAATGCTGGGCCCGCGATCCCGAGAATACACAAAAGAGTAAGCAGCGTAAATCTCTGCCGATTGAGCAAAAAGAAAGTATAAAATGGCTACGTAGTTTCCAAAAAGTAGCCGAAATACAAAAACTGTGTCCCGATACGATGCTGATCAGCACGGGCGATCGGGAATCCGATATATATGAACTACTACAGGAAGCAACCAAGGATCCAAAAGGTCCAAAACTGCTAATACGAGCTGAGAAAACCCGCAATCGAAAGGTGGAGCAAGAACACCTTTGGGAGCATATGATCCACCTCGATATAGCAGGCATGCTTAAAATCCATATACCGCGTCGAGGGTCGACAAAAGCGCGAGATGCCTTAGTCGAGTTGCGTTTTGCAGAAGTAGAGTTGACTCCTCCTGAACGCTTAGCAAAGCACCCGGCAATCACTGTTTGGGCTGTATACCTGCGCGAGAACCCCGATACGCAAGACAGCACCGACAAGATCAAGCCCATAGAATGGATGCTTTTGACAACTGTTCCAGTACACACTCTAGAAGATGCAAAGACGAGGGTGGAATGGTATTCCGGTCGTTGGGGCATTGAAGTATATCATCGAAGTCTTAAAAGCGGTTGTCGCATTCGTGATCGTCAGCTTGAAACAGCCGATCGTCTAGAAGCGTGCATTGGAATTGATATGGTAGTCGCTTGGAGAATATATCATTTAACTATGCTAGGTAGGGAAACTCCGGATGTACCCTGCACAGTATTCTTCAATGGAATTGAATGGAAGGCACTCTGCTTGTGGATCGCGGTGTTAAGTGTGTGTAAAGATCAGGTCTAGAATGAGTGTCGTGATTCGGTAGTCACAGATGAACTTCACAGTACTTACTATAAACATCGTCTGGTATTTTGGAGCTGGTTCTTAACGAATTACGCTCATAGTATCCCTTTGAGTTTGACTGCATTACTGACTGTGTAAGATTGCTATAGTCGTTTTGCAATAATTACGCAAAATGAGAATAAAACTATTGGCATTTGGGTATAAGTAGCATATAATGGTAGTGCGATTTTGCATTTGAAATGCAGAATGGAGGGAAAGGTATGCTACTTGAATTTAGAACAAAGAATTACAAGTCTTTTGTTGAGGAGACGAAGTTTTCCATGATTGCTGCTCCCAAACAATCGGGACTTGATTACAGTCTTTTCAAGAGGAAGATTAAAGGAAAGGAAATCAAAGGATTATGTTCATCAGTGATTTATGGTCCAAATGCATCGGGCAAAACGAATATTATCGGTGCTATGGATGTGTTTCGTTCCATCGTTCTACGTGGTAATGTTAAGAATTCTGAAGAGAAGGCATCTCCTAACCATGCATCAACTGCATTGGAACTAATTCCAAACAACAAACTGTCTGATCCGCAGCCAGTCGAGTTTAGTATTGACTTCATTGAGAAGGATCTTCGTATTCAATATAGTATTTCCGTTGACTTGGGATTATTTCTTGAGGATGAACATGAGAGAAACGTCCTATCAGAAGAGTTGGTTGTTAACGGAGATAGAGTCTTCAACCGAAATGGAGATTTAACCTTTGGTAACCTAAAAGCCATTAAAGAGTATCTCTCTAGTTCCATGGAGGCAAAAATTGAAAGTGCTATAGAGATTGCAAAGAACAGCTTAAACCAGGAAGAGTTGTTTTTAACCAATGGTTTCAAACTAATTTTTTCCCAGTCCTTTGTTAAAATAGTGACTGATTGGTTTGCGAATAAGTTCATGGTAATTTATCGTGCTGATTCCGTTCAACTCATTACTAGATTTACAGATCCACAGAAGAAGGCTGTCTATATTGAAAAAACCACTGATAAGGCAGCAAGACTATTCGGAATCAACTCAAATGCTGTTGGATATGTGATTAGTGATGATGATTCAGCTCCAAAGTTATGTTCTACCTTTAAGGACTTACAAAATAAAAAAGGTGCAGCTATGGCTGCTGAACTATTTGAGTCATACGGGACAATTCGATTTATCAATATATTTCCTTTAGTTATCCGTGCAATACAAACGGGAGGTACACTAGTGGTTGATGAATTTGATGCGTCTATTCATCCTATGGCCCTGATGAGCATCATAAATGTTTTTCATAATGATGATATTAATATTCATCATGCTCAACTAGTTTTCAATACGCACAATCCAATTTTCCTGAACTCTAATCTTTTTAGACGAGATGAAATCAAGTTTGTGGAGCGTGATGACGAGAGCCATTTTAGCACACTGTATTCATTATCTGATTTCGGAACGACAGGAGAAAAGGGTGTCCGCAAGCACGAGGATTATATGAAGAATTACTTCATAAGCCAATATGGGGGGATTAAGGATATTGACTTCACACCAATCTTTGAAGAAATTCTTGCAAACGAAAGCGAGGTGTGATTATCTATGGCTAATCGGAAATCAACGAAAAAGTACTATTTCAGTGTTGAAGGCGAAACAGAGCAGTGGTATTTAAAATGGTTACAATCTTTAATCAACACTACTGAGGAAGCAGTCTACAAAGTCTCGTTTGACTGCTCTGTACAGAAAAATCCCTACAAACGAGCAAAAACTTTAACTGTTCTTGAAACCAGAAACAAAAAAGTTGATATTTATCATCTCTCTGATTATGAAAGTGATGAGCCAGCTCATGTACAACAGTTTACCGAAACCATGGATAATATGAAAAAGGCAAACGAAGCTGGTAAAAATATTCGTTACGAGGACAATTTCAAGCGGTGCCTTAGGAAATTGCAGCTATCCAATGTTATCGATGCCATTAATCGTGCAAAGATGATTATGCAAAATAACCATGAGAATGGTTGTACCCTGCATCAGTATAAAGGATACAAATATTATAAAGAAAATCCGTCTCTAGCAATCGGGGAAGCAATTGAGAAAATACTTAGGGATGTAAGCTGTTATAATTGATCAGATTCGCCTTTGTGTAATCATTAACTGTTTATTTGGGTGATTTTGTTATATTTGGTATTAGGCAGGTCTTTACTGTATCCATGTAGGATTTACTGGATCCCATGAAGAACATATACCAGACCAAGAGCTTACGATATGAGGAATTAAAGATGGAACATAAAAACGCAGAGACAATTAAAATTAGCCTTAAAAACGAGATTGATGGTAACCGGAAGAGGTTCATCGTATTAGAACAGCTGCTTAGTGCAGCAGAACAAATTAACTCCGACATGCCAGTCTTTCTCCAAAGTCCGGTGGGTCAGGCTGTTTTTGCCCATGTCATATCATCTCTCATTGAGGATCAAGTGATTACACCCGTTGGCAAGCCCATAAATGCAAGGGGATTGTACTCGAAATATCGAGTTATTCAGCGTGTAACTGACCAAACCCAGAACCTGCGTAATCAGATCGTGCAAACTGTCTTGCCGCCAGCGAAAATAGACTATTATCTGAAAAATCCACAGGACTATCTACTGGATCAACCGATCATAGATCAGATAAATGCCTATCTAAAACAAGCAACGAAGGACTGGATCACAGTAAATGAGCGAGCCTATGAGCTATTTGGTGATGAAAAATTCTTTAGAGGAGCAGGCAAAGGGCGCAGCCGTGGTGAAACTGTACTAAAACGATTAGGACTGAGTTATTCGGATTTAGCGTGTGAAGAAACGGTGGAACCCTTCTTTAGCTTTCAGAAGCAAGGATTTAGTTCACTGACGGGTCGGAACATATATATTGTGGAGAATAAGGACACCTTCTGGTCTATGAAACGAACGATGATGGACTCACCATCCCAGATTGTACTAGACATGCTTATTTACGGAGAAGGAAAAAAGATACTTAGCAGCTTTCAATTTGTAGAAGATTACCATATAAACCCCGAACTCGAGCAATTTTATTATTTTGGTGATCTTGATCCAGAGGGTATCAGTATTTACCGTGAGCTTACAGTGAAATATCCGCAGTATAAGATTCTCCCATTTTACCCTGGATATCTAGCCATTCTTCAGATTGGCCTTAATAGGGAACCTAGTAAGACGCCCAATGAACAAAGAGTCAACCAAGACCACATTGACAGGTTCTGCCATGGTTTTGCACCTGCTTGGGCGACCCAGTTACGAAACCATCTAATAAATGGATTTTATATTCCACAAGAAGCTCTTTCTGCGACAGAAATGAAGATATGGTTTGGATGTGTTAATAATGAGTAATCGACCATCTCGTAACAGCTATAACAACCAAGATGATATTGCCCGGGAAATCATTCGGGAAACCATGGGAGGGCAAGACCCTGAGTTAATCCTAATCAATGATTTTCATGCGGAGTTAGAAATGCGCTTGGACCAAGTTAAGATCTACTATCCCTTAATGGATATGTTGCGTAAAAGAAAGTTTGATACAGAGCTCACCAAGGCCATACCGGAGCTCTGCTTTTTAACGTTGGCCTATCTCATCTATGAAGGGAAGCTTAAGTTCAAAGGGGTTGCCTTTGTCGATATCCAGGCGTTTTTAACCAAAGCTCTGCGCCATCTATCCAGTGTAGGTTTGGATGAAGAGGATTTTAAGAAATTGACATCCGAATTACTTGATGCTATGCAAAACGGTGGTCGAAACTTCATGTTAGAAACCTATACCTTTAAAACCGGGGGTTTTAAAGAAAAATACGTGAAACTGCTAGAGATCAAACAATCGGAGGATGGAGTCCTCTATTACTATATTACCGAGCAGGGTGTAGATTTTTATTTGCGAACCAAGGAGTTTCCTGAGGAAACAAAAATAACGATTAATCTACTCCTTTTTCAAAAGCAAATGGAAAAAGGCGCGTTTGGATTCGCCTATGAAACAGTGCGACGACTAAATATGGAAGTCCAAAAGAAGAAGGACCGAAAGCATGCCCTATTAGAAGCCTTAATGTATGGTCGCTCTGATTTCGGCGAATCGTATCAGAACTATCACCAAAGTATTCTTATGCAATTCCAAGAAGAGGCTGAGTTATTTCAAACAGCAAACAAAAACGTACGCAGTGCGTTTGATGAATATATCAATC
>SKJB01000062.1 GCA_007116145.1 Limnochordia bacterium
CGACCGGATAGACATCAACAAATACAAAGGTTACACTCGCTGTTTTATAACCGAATTTATTCAGCGTCAGAGTATACTCTACTCCATACTCTAAAAGTTCCCAACGATACTCATCAACAGCATAAATCATATACTCCCCTGGAGACTCATCGTCTTCTGCAAAGATCATTTGCAGCGGAATATCGTTGCCCACGGAATCAGTCATCGTTATATCAAAGGATGTGCGATTGGTATCGATACTTCTTTCCCGATCCCACGACCAAATGGTATCCGTTTCCTCACTAATATATCCTGTTAAAAGATTAGTAATTGGAGCACCGGTCTGTGCATTCGTGACAGCGACAACAAAATGCCCTGGCCAGAGATACTCTGGAACCATCGTCAATACCACTTCCACGTCTGGAATAGTTGGTACTGCTAGCGAATCCTCATCTATCTCAACTGGAGGGGCGTCAAACTCGACATCGTCCGCATCGACCTTGGCGTTTTGGATTCTGTCAGCCCCGACGACATATACCTGTGCATTGGCATTGAACTGCCCTACAGCACCAGCAATATCCACTTGGTTCCCTGGTTCTGTAACCGTAATACTGCGCGCTCCTTGATTAATCCGGATCGTCGCGTTGCTGCACTCTACATTTAAATCATTATCATCGTAGTTTTCATCCCAGCTATTTGCAGAAACCGCTTTGATCGTTACCGATCCAGTCACCTCTAGTTCGTTGGTAACACTAGCGTTTGCTGCATCGACGCTTAAGTCTCCATCAATTTTACCTGCTCCTGTCAAGAGTAAGTACCCGGCTTGATTTGTTACATAGGACACATCACCTGTCAGCGTAAAATCACCTAGATATAAATGGATCAAACGAGTTGCTTCGATATCCGCATCAATATCAGCTTCAAATTCAATTCGGTTTATGTCCTGATCGGCTAACGCTGCATCAAGCTCAGCCACTGTCTCGACTGCTGCTATTGCAGTCTTAGCCTCAAAACTGATGATCTCCTGTTTTGTTACTTGAATGCTTTCAGGAGTAAAGGCAAATCCATCCTTTACCGGAACGATAGTCACTGTTCCCTTGAGATCTTTGAGCACAACTCGTCCGTCCTGATTCGTCTTTGTTGGAAAAGCCTTTCCTGTGCCATCTGTTAGTGTAACATCGGCTAGACCCGCATTATCAAACGTAATATCAACTGTAACCTCATAGATTTTAAGGCCTGGCGAACCTCCCAAACAACCAGTGAATAGTAGTAATGAAATTAAGACAATAGTAATCGGTAAAAACCTATAAATGGCGTTCATCAATTGCTCCCCCTCGTTTAAGTTAGATTTTTGTGACGTAACCAACAATTACCTGCCAGCTCCAATCGAATAAATTAGTCTTCTTATATATTATTATACGCTACATTGTTTTAAAGCGCTATACACTACATATGTTTGCCAACAATTTGTCAACCGACAAACTATTGACAACTAGCGAGCTTAGGAACCTGCTCGGAAGAAACAAAACAACCATAAACACCTCTTGGAACGGTTCTATAGGATACAAGCAGGATTATACCTAAATAGCGTAGAATAGGAAAGAATGCCGTCTACTTAGGAGTGAATGTATGTCGAATACTGTGTTAACTGTTCACCAGAAGAAAGTCGATACTTTGGTCACAAGAGTGCTCTCCAGTTTATTTACTGCTTTTTGCCTTCTTTATATCTTGCAAGGATCAAGTCCCCTGGCACCACTCGCTTTTGCTGGCAGTATAGTGCTCACAGTTCTTGCCGGGTTTCTTTCTGGCACCTATGGAATTATCATAAAAAGACTCATCTATATGTGTATCACTGTGGCTTTGCTGACATTTCTTTTTATCACAGAAAATAGCCTTCCAGCCCTAATGGCAGTGTTTGGCTTTACGATCTTAGCCTCCATGTACTTCCAAAACCGAATTGTGATTACATATGGTGCTCTTGTCCTAACATTCAACGGGATCGGATATATCGTCTTTCCCCACGTGTATACGGTTTATGATACTAGCTTCTGGCTACGAACGATTGTGTTGTTCCTAGTCGCATTGACCTTGGCCATTTTCTTAGCCAAACGCGCAACAGAGTTAATAACCTATGCAGAGAACCAAGCACTAGAAGCAGAAAATCGCAATGTCAGTATGACGCAACTAACCAAGCAACTCATGGAAATTGCCAAACAACTTTCCGTCCAAAGCCAACAATTATCCGATTCTACCCACTATACCAGTGATTCCATTGAGCAAGTTGCTAGTACCGCCGGTGAGTTTGCCACTACGATTGCCGATCTGGGTGCGAATGCCCAAGTCATGAATGATACCGCAGATCAAGTAGCGAAAATTGCAGACTCAGGAAACCAAGCGGTTAAGCAAGTTTCCGAACAAGCAGCTGGTTTACAGCAAAAAATGCTAGAAACATCAAAAATAATGGGAGAATTGGGGCAACGTTCACTAGAGATTGGCCAGATCACCACCACGATTAATAAGGTATCCGAACAGACTAATTTGCTTGCACTAAACGCGGCCATTGAAGCAGCTAGAGCTGGCGAACACGGGCGTGGCTTTGCAGTCGTGGCCGAAGAGGTGCGGAAGCTTGCCGAACAAACATCCGTAGCATCTAGCAATATCTCGTCTATGATCACAGGTGTTCAAGCAGGTACAGATCAAGCTGTGCTCGATATGAAAGAGAGCTCGCAGCAAGTTGAGTTCACATACCAGTCAGCACTATCAGCTGGTTGCGATTTAGACGTTATCACCGAAACACTGACGACCATGATACAACAGATAAGCTTGGTAGCAAGCAGCACTGCGCAAATTGCCAGCGGAAGTCAGGAAATCGCGGCAGCAACCCAAGAACAATCAGCCTCTATTCATCAAGTAGCCCAGACAGCGAAAACACTTAGCCAATTAGCCCAAGATCTCATTGCGCTCAAAAACTAACGGATAGTAAAAACCTATCAACTTTAATCGGGGTCAGGTCCCTAGACTGCATGGTCTAAGGATCTGACCCCGATTGTTAAAAGGAATTTGACGCTACATAGCGAAATACTACTAGATAAATTCACGCAAGGAGCCTTCCATATGTATAACCCTACAAATCCTGTCATTGTCCAAGGGGATCGTACCCTTTTACTCGAAGTTCACCACCCAGCATACGAAGACGTTCGTGATGCTCTCGGACGCTTTGCCGATTTAGAAAAAAGTCCAGAACATATTCATACCTATCGTATCTCCCCATTATCTTTATGGAACGCGGCAGCGAGTGGTTTAACAAGCCATAGTGTTCAAGACTGCTTAGTAACCTATAGCAAATATGACATCCCGCAATCGGTACTCGCAGACATCACCACCCATATGGAGCGCTATGGTATTGTTAGGTTGATTAAAGAGGAAGACCAATTAATTCTCACCTCCCACGATTCCTACGTCATCCTTGAATTAGCCAATCGCAAAGAGATCCGACCTTACATAAGCAACCAGTTAGATACACTTCGGCTCTTAGTCCAACCTGGTATGCGCGGTCATATTAAACACGCCCTCGTCCGAATTGGATTTCCTGTCGAAGACTTAGCCGGTTATGTCGTCGGAGATTATCTAGCCATCCAATTATCAGCGCTCACAAGCACCGGACAACCACTTCAACTCAGAGATTACCAAAAACAAGCCGTCGATGTCTTTTACGCTGGGGGTGCAAATCATGGCGGTAGCGGTGTCATTGTCCTTCCCTGTGGGGCCGGTAAAACAATTACCGGTATTGCCGCTATGACACAGATCCAAAGTGAAACCTTGATCTTAACAACAAACACAACAGCATTACGCCAATGGAAGCAAGAACTGTTAGACAAGACCGATCTTAGCGAGGACTGTATTGGTGAATATAGCGGTGAAATGAAAGAAATCAAACCTGTTACCATAACAACCTATCAGATGCTGACCCATCGCCAAGGAGCCAGCCAAGAATTTCCACATATCGATTTATTTACAAAACAAAATTGGGGTTTTATTATCTACGACGAGGTCCATCTATTGCCAGCTCCCGTTTTTCGCATAACGGCAGAAATCCAAGCAAAACGGCGATTAGGCTTAACCGCAACATTAATTCGTGAGGACGGGTTAGAAAACGATGTATTTAGTCTAATCGGCCCCAAAAAATACGATGTACCCTGGAAAGCACTAGAAAAACAAGGATGGATTGCCGAAGCACATTGCGTGGAAATTCGCATCCCCATGCCCGAATTGATCAAAATGGATTATGCCATGGCCCCACTGCGCGACAAATTTCGGATCGCCGCAGAAAATCCAGATAAGGTTACAATTATCCACCAACTGCTAGCGAAACACCAAGGTCACCACGTCCTCATCATTGGGCAATATGTCAATCAACTTCAAGAGATCGCCACGGTTTTAAATGTACCCATTATTACCGGCAAAACCAACAACAGCGAACGGATCCGCTTATACGATCAATTCAAAAAAGGAGAATTACCCACCTTAGTCGTATCTAAAGTCGCCAACTTCGCCATTGATCTCCCTGATGCCAATGTCGCGATTCAAATCTCTGGAACATTTGGATCGCGCCAAGAAGAAGCGCAGCGTTTAGGTCGCATCCTACGTCCCAAGCCTGATACAAATGAATCGTACTTCTATAGCATTGTAACAGCCAACAGCCGAGAACAAGACTTTGCCACCAAGCGTCAGCTATTTCTGACAGAGCAAGGTTATAAGTATAAAATTATCACAACCCAAGAATTAGAGGTGTAGCATGAGACCATTACATGATCAACTAGCAGGCCTGACAACCGGTTCTGACAGTAGTAGTATTAATGGCAAAGTGAAACTGCTCAAATTAAAACCACGGAGCACAAGAAAAGCTGATTTAATCATCGCCCTAGCCGAAGCCTTAAACAACCCTCAGGTCATCACTAACATCTGGAAAGGGCTAATTCCCTATGAACGAGCACTGCTGGAAGTGATGGTTCGCAGAGATAACTTTATTGATCGCCAAGACATTATCGATATTCTCAACAAATATGGCAAACCCGAGCCACCTTATTACTATCACTTCGCCGATTTTTTTGGCAAAAACTCGCTTGCCCATGTCCTACTCATTGGTAGAGTCATACCCGATCAAGTCCTTAGCATTCTCAAAACAATAGTAAAACCTGCGGCGATTCAGTTTCAAATTTGGGATGAACCTAAAATGGGTAAATATGACAAAATGCTAACGGTGCGTGAAACCTTTGAACAAGACTTCTTGAACCTAATTACCCTCATCAACACCAGCAAACTCAAGACCACTAAAGTGGGGGGGCTCCCCACGAAAACTACCATGACTAAATTCGACAGTGTATTGCAAACAACCGAAAGCGATTTAAGTGGTAACTCGCACTGCGTGACAGCCCGCAACATTGAGGCAACTACCCGGCTTTATCCACTCTTCCAATTACTGTATTCGACGCTTTATCGAAGTCGCATTACTAGGATATTTATCAACCCTCGGCATCATTGATGTAATATGCTCCCTTTACTTTAATGATTACAACAACTACTACCATCGACCGAAATTCTTGCGCTTGACACCCTTTGGAGCGCATGTTCTAGGCATAAACAAAGATTATCATGTCCCCTCACTTGGACCTGCAAACTCGGGGATTATTATCCAGCCTAATTATGAGATCCTCGTTTCGGAAGGTCAAACCAAAATGACTCACATCCTCTACTTGGACACGTTTGCCGAAAAAAGCAGCACAAGGACAATCCCCATTTATAAATTGACCTTCAAGAGCATTATTAAGGCAATTGACGAAGGGGTGGATATCACTGAGATCAAAGAATATTTCTTAGAATACAGTGAGCACCCCGTACCCGATAACATCATAACCACCCTAACCGAATGGGAAGCAAAAAGCAAAAAAATCAAAATCCGGACCATCACCGTCCTCGAAACCGATGATCCATACTTACTTGAAGAGCTCAAAAGCTATAAAACCATGCAAAAATATTTAAAACGAAATTTGCCCCATGCCGTCGAAATAGATGCCAAGGCAGCCAACCAAGTGAAACGCGAGTGTGAGAAAAAGAATCACATCTGTCTGATAGAATAAGAAAGCGATAGGGGTCCGTCCCCTACCGCCATATCAATTATCACACCGCTCTCTTACACTTACAAACCTTTACCTTACTTACCCTACGACCATCCATCTCTTGGACAATAAATTCCCATCCATGATATTCTACTCGATCGCCTTCCTGAGGCACATTTTCGATCTGTAAGAACATAAATCCCCCAATCGTGTCGACAAAGTCTTGCGGGATATCAGTGCCTAACTGTGCATTTAGCTCGTCAATTAAATAGCTCCCATCCACTAACATTATGTCGTCTATCATCTCAATCAAGCAAGTATTGTCGTCATATTCATCAGTAATATCACCAAAGATCTCCTCAACAATATCTTCTATTGTTACTAACCCACTAGTCGCACCATACTCATCGAGCACAATAACCATCGATACTCGTTCTAGCTGCATCATTGCTAACAATTTCCCAATCGGAAGAGCCTCGGGCACAAACACAGCCGGGCGCATTAGCGACTCCAAATCCGGCTTTAACGTCGACAAAAACCCCGCTAACAGGTCTTTAACATGCACAATACCTACCACATAATCAGCAGTACCATCGAGCGCTCTTCGGCTTCAATTATGCCATCCTTTTGCCCCAGGTTAATAACCGTACGTAGCTCGTCCTCTGTTACCAGGCTACTCCGGATGTGGGTCTTCCCCGTTAGACGCATAACCATATTGGTAACACCAGTTAATACCGTAATCACTGGGGCTAGAACAGACATAAGAGCCTTAATCGGAGTTATTGCCCGAAAGGCCCACTTTTCTGGAAAATGATTCGCATATGTTTTAGGAACAATTTCACCAAAAATTAAAACAAGCACCGTCGTTATGATCATTGCAGTCGGAACTCCATACGTTGGACCGAGGAGTGAAATAAACAAGACCGTAGCCAAGCTCGAACTAACTATGTTAACAACATTGTTACCGATCAACAACGTGGATAAAAGGCGGCTAGGTTCATTGATCAACTTGAAAATCAGACTAGCTTTGGGCACCCCCTTATCCATTAAGTGCCTGACCCTAATTCGACTGAGTGAAAACAAAGCAGTTTCGGAACCAGCAAAAAAAGCCGACAAAACAATAAGTGCGACCAAACTTAGTACCTGGGTAAGCTGCATGCCGCTAATATGTCTTCCTCCTTTTTATGCTTCATTCCTGCGCTGATGAGCCCAACGCAAAACAAGGAAAGTAAATACCAGACCACCGATTATGATTGGTAGATAAAAAACAGCAGATCGCCACAACACAATAAATGTTGCGAGCTCATCAGTGGGCAATGTTTGCTCTAATACATAGTAAGCGACAAGTTCTGCAGCTCCGGCCCCTCCTGGAATCGGTGACACGAGCGGTGCTATCCCTAGGAGCACCGAAACCCCGTACCGTAACACAACGGAACTCCGAGATACATCAAAGCCAGTTAGCAGAAAAAAACCTGCCGAGTAATAAACCGCGTAATACACAAAACCTGTCACTAGTGCTCCTAAGAAATAGCGCCCTTGTCTTGCGAACAATGCTCTAAATGTAGCTTGAAAATCAACAATCCATTCAGCAGCTAATTTCCGTTTGCCAAACAGCAATTGAATTCTCTTGCCTTGGAATACAATAACCACTAAGGCCAGCAGTGCTATCCCATAGATAAAAAAACCGACACGCACATAACCCAAGAAAGCACTAACATCACTGGGTATTTCAACCATCGAATGCAAGACTAACGTTGCTAGGGTAAATAACCCCAGTTGCGCGGCAAATCCCCCACCGATCACAACAGCAGTGGCCTGTGCCACACTCATACCACGCCGAAAAAGCAAATACACCACTAGGGGAGCACCTCCAGCCGCAAATGGAGTAATTAAGGTAAGGAAATTAGCGGCAATTAGGGTAAAAGTTAAGGCTGACCACGAAACAGGAACACCAGCTGCACATGTGAGCAACCTCATCCGGTAGCCATCAACTCCCCAGCTCAAAAAAACAGCAAATAGCGCCAAAAAGAAGAACAGCACTGGGTATTCCTGGAGCTCAATCATAATCTCACTTGGATTCGCGAGTCTAACAAATACGACTATCAGAGCCACAATGGCAAAGGCAAAACCCCATAGCATAGCTTTCCACGGCACTCGCCACCCAATAAAATTATTTGCTTCCATGCTGACCCCTCTATCTAGCCTATTGTATGTTGAGAATACTACTTCTAGTATTCCTAATAATTGGTTCTCTACTTATCAAAAAGAAAATGGAAGACAATGGATTGAGTAAAGATTGTGGCTTAGGTCTAGCAGGTTTTCCCAGAGATCCTCCTCCCCGTTGCCGAAGAAGGCGGTTTCCCCTTTCGGGATCTCTTCGCCATGTCACCAAGTAGCGAGGCTAGATTACCACTTAGTCCACACTGTAATCCTCAATCCACTTTCGTTAGAAACAGTCTAGGAGTTTTCCTCAGCATTTGCCAATCATTCCTAGCCTCTTTTGCAGTGAGAGTTTCAAGCAGCAATAGAGTACGCGCCTTGGCCTTCGGCGCTACAATTTGTTCCGCTATCCCGCAAACACCACTCAAGGCAGGCTACGCTGCACCCAGCACGTTGTTTGAATAGACTATGTTAATGTACCGAGTTACAGGTTTAATCCCAAGCCATAAGAGTACGGTCTCCCTTACCCCCACATACTTGGGTCTCCGTGGAAGAAGGGTCAACGCCTACATGCCGTTGTAGATCGCCCTTCAACCTTAACCCCCAGTAACAGCCCTCGACTGGGCGTGGAAGGCCACCACCAGGGACTTCATCGCTGTGCCCTTGACGAATTTTTAGGCCCGTCTTTAAAATGATGGAAATGACTAGAATACTGCGTCTTCCATTTTCTTATACCATTTTCTTATACCATTATACTCCTTACTACACATATCGGCAATAGTAATTACGGAACAAAAATATGTTGACAAATAACATGGCCACTAGATATAATCAAGGTAAAAATGAAACCATATTGAGAACAGGGAGCTGAAGTTTCAGCTGATCCGGGCCAATTTGGCAGCAGGTTTCGCCTGTGGGACTCGCGAGAGTATCCATGGGCATTTTTTTATATCTAAGGAGGTAAAGGAGTATGAAAACTCGTTATGAAATAGCAACAGCTGTAAGCTATCGAACCCTATGGGCAAACATTGTTCTTACAATTCTCAAACTAATAGTGAGCTTAATGACCACAAGTGTAGCCTTAATTGCAGACACCATTCATTCCGGATCTGATGTTGTATCTACCTTAGTTGTACTCTTAGGGATAAAGATTGCGAATACCCCGGCAGACGAAGATCATCCCTATGGCCATGGCCGGGCCGAAACCTTAGCTGCTAGTGTGCTAGCATTAAGTCTTGTGGCAATAGGGGTCGGGGTCATGTGGTCAGCTGTAAAAACATTTATGGCCGGTGATTACTTGATACCATCTGGCTTAGCATTATGGGTAACCGGATTTTCGATTCTAGTGAAGGAAGTTATGTATCGCTACACAGTTAAAGTGGGAGAATCCATTAAAAGTAATGTACTAATCGCCGATGCATGGCATCACCGTTCGGATGCGGTCTCTTCTATTGCTGCATTTATCGGGATCTATATGGCACGCTTAGGTTGGCCAATATTTGATCCAATCGTTGCCACCTTGGTCGCATATTTTGTTATTCGTATTGGCTGGAGCATCTTACAGGCTACTATCAGCGAACTCATGGAGGAACAGGCGGACAAAGCAACGTTAGAATCAGTCCACTCGGCTGCAATCGCGGTCGACCATGTCCATGACGCCCATCATGTCAAAGTACATCGGCATGGAGCAGGCTACCACGTAGATTTAGTCGTGGAAGTGTCAAACGATCTCAAAATCCAAGAAGCGCACGAAGTATCCCATCAGGTAAAAGATGCTATCTGTAAAGAACTTCCGCAGGTCCATCATGTAGACATTCATGTAGAACCGGATGGACGAGCGGAAGTTTGATTAACAACGCGCTTAAAACATAATATGTAGCTCGACTTACACGTATTTTTGCAAGAAATTCCAACTCATCGCTAGGCTTTCAAACGGATCCCGCAAACATTTGTCCTGCTCTATCGCATACCATTCCACATTAGTGGCGCGGCAAGCCTCGACAATTTTATCCCACGCAAGATTACCTTCGCCAACTTCAGCTGTAATTTGTTCGTTATTGATGATGGCCAGATCTTTGAAATGGACCACACCCATTCTTCCGGCTACACGATGAATCCAATCCACTGGATCTGCTCCTCCAGCTTGGACCCAACAGGTATCTAACTCAAAACCAAAAACGTCTGGATCACTTTCATTTAAGAGAATTTCCATTCCCGTTACACCATCAAACTTCTCAAATTCAAACTTATGATTATGATACGCAAATTTAAGACCGTTATCCGCAAGAGTGCGCGCATATTGTGACATATCCTTGGCGAATTTAATGTAGCCTTCTTTCGAACCACGAAACTCTCCAGGCATAGATCCTAGACCTACATATTCACAGTCCCAAAGCTTATGCTCTTTAATCACTTGTTCCATATCATCAATAACCCGATTATAGCCTGTATGGGTAATACAGATTTTTAGCCCATTAGCATCTGCCATCGCCTTTACATCCACCGGGTCTATTTTCCCTAACTTGGAAACCTGAACCACTTGGTAGCCGATATCCTTAACCTTCTTGAAAGTTAGTGCTAGATCCTCGGCCGTTTGGGTAAAGTCTCGCACCGTAAACAATTGCGCTGCAATCGTGCTTTGTTTCACATCTCATTCCCCCTAAATCTTTGATTCACTATTAGTGTATACCATAATCGTTGCAAAGTCTTAGCTTTTGTCAATAAAATATAACAGGCTCTGGATAACTTTCTTAACTAGCGGGTATCCTAAGCGATGAGAGAAAGGAAATCAAACCCACGAAAGGAGATTGCTGGGGGTGAGTGAATATCTAGGTCTCTCCGGTGTGACTAAATTCATAGGATATCGACCCATTGTGAAAAACATTAACTTTCAGCTAACTCCCGGTGAATTAGGGATTTTAACAGGCGCTAATGGCGCCGGAAAAACTACGTTGCTGCGCATTGTTGCTAGGATTACTCCAGCGTCCACAGGAACAATAACCGGAGTAGAGTCAAAACAAATTGCATATCTCGGGCACCGTCCCATGATATATGCAGCTTTAACCTGCTATGAAAATCTGGCGTTTTTTGCTCAGTTCTATAGCACTATTAATCCAGATGCAATCCTATCCACCTTAACAACGGTCGGTCTCGCCAAGCAACGACTAATGCGGGCAGGGCAACTCTCCCGCGGTATGCAACAACGTTTAGCCTTAGGACGCATCGTGCTCAGCAATACCAGACTTGTGCTCATGGATGAACCATTTACAGGCTTAGATAGTGCTGGAATTTCGTGGTTAACCCAATTGCTTGCTACATTTCAAGCAAAAGGACGCATACTCTTAGTTGTCTCTCACGAACTATCCTATCTATCGGGGCTTTCCTATCGCCATCTGCACCTTGATCAAGGTAAACTAATGATGGATCGGCAGGTGCATGAATGAAGGAGTATTTCATGCATATATGGATGATTATGCGCAAAGATCTCACCCTGCAATTTCGACAGCCCACTGCCTTTTTATCAACATTCATGTTCTGTTTATTGTTAGTTTTTATCTTTAGTTTATCACTACATCTCAGTAGCCTGGACTCGTTTCCATTACTACCTGCTATTTTATGGATCATCTTACTCTTCGCAGCAGTCTTGGGCATCACGCACACGTTTGTACAGGAGAACGACAATGATTGTATTCATGCTCTTGCCTTAGCGGTTAGCGAGAAAAGTTGTATTTTTTTGGGAAAGGGTCTAGCCAATTTTGCGTTCCTACTAATGACTGTACCACTATTGGTTCTCATTCTATTTCTGTTTCTCGATATCACAGAGGTCATAAACCTGCCACTTCTCGTGCTTAGTCTCTTCCTAGGGGTGTTAGGTTTAGCTGTATTAGGCACGCTTTTTAACAGTCTGTTCTGCAATCAAGCTGGGTTGTTAATGCCCATTTTGTTATTCTCCCTTGCCATACCTTTGTTAATAAGTGCCATTGAACTAACCAAGGTCGCCCTAGCCCTGACAACACAGTTGCAACCCTGGTTGTTACTGATTGTCATATTTGACCTACTATTCATTGCACTTGGCATTCTTCTGTCTGACTACATGTTGGAGGTGTGATATTTGGTTGTACTAGTAGCCGTTGTGGTATTAATCAATCTTGGCTTAATTGGCTTTTACGCTCCCGTTGAGCGCACGATGGGTGTAGTGCAAAAAATATTCTACTACCATCTATCGAGTGCGTGGATTGGTATGCTTGCGTTCTTTGTGGTCTTTGTGGCGAGTATCCTTTATCTCCGCTCCCGGCAACTCAAATGGAATATGCTGGCTATTGCATCCGCAGAATTAGGCACCATCTTTACAACTTTAGTACTGATAACCGGTCCTTTGTGGGGCAGACCGGTCTGGAATACCTGGTGGACGTGGGATCCGCGCTTAATAACTACTCTGGTGATGTGGTTTATGTATGGAGGCTATGTACTTATCCATCATGCAGATTTGACATGCGAACAGAAACCACGAATTGCTGCTGTTTATGGCATCATTGCCTTTGTTAATGTACCTTTTGTGTTTTTTTCCATTCGCTGGTGGCGCTCCCTCCACCCCGTGCTAGTAACCACAGAAAGCTCGGGACTGGGAACGGAGATGCGCATCACGCTCTTTTTTAGTCTTTTTACTTTCCTGCTACTCTATTTTACGATCTTGTGGCTCCGCACTCGTATTCTTACCGTAAAGGATAAAATCCAAGCAATGTATCAGCAAAGGAGGTTTGAGTAGATGAACTATTTAGTTTTGGCGTATGGTGGGATCTGGATGCTGTTGTTTGTCTATCTCTTTGGCATTCACAAGCAACAAAAACATTTAGAATCTATGTTGGAAATGCTTGTGCAGGAGCAGGGAGATTAAGCCGGCCAACAATCTCTCTACCCTAGGTTTCAGGTAAAATCGAGCCAGATTAAAAGATAACAACAGAAAACAGATGAGCTCATTGAAGTTTCCTTCAACCAAGCCCATCTGTTATTTTTTATCATTGCAACGTCTATTCTATACCTGGAGTGGTCAGCTGCTGTGACACCGCCAAAAAGAATGTATATCCCCAAAAGAGCCAACCTCGCTTACAGCCTAAAAAAAGGCCAAGCAGGAATGTGCCAAAATAACGCCGAATAACCGAATAAACAGGAATATCTTCGAACTAGGAGTGGATACGATGTCACAGCCCGTATTATTACTGGAAAAACCAACAACAGCGAACGGATCCGCAAAACGACAGTTATTCTTGACGGAGCAAGGGTATAAGTATACGATTATCACAACCCAAGAAGTAGAGGTGTAGCATGAAACCACTAGCGTTCGAACTCGAAAACCTGACAACCGGTTCTGGCCAGAATACCATTACTGGCAAAGTAAAACTCCTAAAACTAAAACCAAAAAGCATGCGAAAAGCCGATTTAATCGTAGCCCTCGCTGACGCCCTTTCCAACCCCCAGGTTATTCTCAAAATCTGGAAAGGACTGTGCGACTACGAACGGGCGCTCCTCGAAGTGATGGTGCGCCGCGACAATGCAATCGATCGCCAAGACATTATTAAGATTTTCAAAAAATTTTGTAAACCAGAGCCTGGTTATTACTATCACTTGACCGATTTTTTTGACAAAAACTCACTAGCCCATGTGTTACTCGTTGGCAGAGTCATCCCCGAGCAAGTCCTAGAAATTCTAAAAACAATCGTAAAACCAGCGGCTATTCAGTTTCAGATCTGGGATACACCGAAACTCGGTAAATATGACCAAATCCTAGAGATTCGCGAAACGTTTGAACAAGACTTCCTCAACCTAATTTCCCTTATTAACACGGGCAAACTCAAAACCACGAAAGTGGGAGGACTCCCCACAAAAGCGGCCATGCAAAAAATCAACAGTGTATTACATACACCAGAACACGCCTTATATTCAGGCTTCACGGAAGCCCGCACCATCGAGGGCACCACCCGGCTTTTTCCGCTCTACAACTTATTATCGGCAGCTGGCATCATTGCGATTGAGAACGGGCTCCTCACCCTTATGTACGCAGGGACAGAATTCATCGAAGCGGACCTAGCCCAAAAATGCCGCATGTTACTCGATGGTTATCGAAATGAAGACCTCGAATTAGAGTTTATGGGTACCTCCGCCGAAAAAACTCGTGCATTTGCCGCTTCTGGTTCTTTACAGAAACCACGAGAGTATATTTTACTACACCTAAAAATGTGCCCCCTAGATCAATGGATTGCAGTCGAACAATTCACCCATGTGATCAAGAGCAATATGCGAAGGCTCTTACCGAATACATTTGAACTAGAAACCTACCGCGATTATGAAAGCTACTGGTACCCAACAGAAGACTGGGACTCACGGGATAAACGCTTTATCGAAGTAGCATTAATGGGATATTTATCCGCCCTCGGCATCGTTGATGTCGTCAGCTCCCTTCGCTTCAATGACTACGACCACTACTACCATCAACCAAAGTTCATCCGGTTAACACCCTTAGGCGCTCATGTTCTCGGCATAAACAAGAGTTACCAGGTACCCTCACTCGGTCCCGCGAATTCAGGGATAGTCATCCAGCCGAATTTTGAGATCATCGTGTCCGAGGGGCAAACCAAAATGACGCACATACTCTATTTAGATACATTTGCCGAAAAAAGCAGCACGGGCACAGTCCCCATTTATCGCTTAACCTTCAAAAGCATCATTAAGGCGATTGACGAAGGTATCGAACTTCAAGAGATCAAAGACTATTTCCAAGAATACAGTGAGCACCCCGTACCAGATACCATCATGGCCACTCTCACCGAATGGGAAGCCAAAAGCAAAAAAATTAAAATCCGGACCGTTACCATTCTTGAAACCGATGATCCCTATTTACTCGAAGAACTCAAAAGCTATAAAACCATCCAAAAATATCTTAAACAAGACTTACCCCATGCGGTCGAAATCGAGGCCAAGGCAGCCACCCGCGTCAAACGAGAGTGCGAGAAAAAGAATCACATCTGTCTCGTGGAATAAGCGAGAGCGACTTCGCTGCCCCACTGGCTCGAAGGGAGGTAAAAAACCCATGAAAACTCGTTATGAAATAGCAACCGCAGTCGGTTATCGCTCCCTCTGGGTAAACATTGTGCTCACCATTCTCAAGCTGATAGTGAGTGTAACGACCACTAGTGTAGCCTTAATTGCAGACACCATCCATTCTGGATCCGATGTGGTATCCACTCTCGTTGTCCTGTTAGGAATCAAGATTGCCAACACCCCAGCAGACGAAGACCATCCCTATGGCCATGGTCGAGCCGAAACCTTAGCGGCTAGTGTGCTCGCAGTAAGTCGGGTAGAACATCCTTCGAGCGACTATCGGCGAACTCATGGAGGAACAAGCGGACCATGGGACATTAGAAACGGTACGAACCGCTGCCATTGCCGTCGAGCATGTTCATCAAGCCCATCATGTGAAAGTCCATCGCCATGGAGCGGGCTACCACGTCGATTTAATCGTGGAAGTGTCAAAGGATCTCAAAGTGCAACAAGCCCACGAAATATCCCATCAGATCAAAGATTCAATCTGTAAGCAGCTTCCCCAGGTCCACCATGTAGACATTCATGTGGAACCCGCAATCCGATCAGACAGCTAGTACGTAACGAAATAAAGGGGGAAACCACTTTCATGGTCTCCCCCTTTATTTCAAGTATTTGCTGTGCCCACCAACACACATCCGACCCCGACCATGTTTTTACACCGACTGACTGTCTCAAGCACTGAATCTACACATATTTTTGCAAGAAATTCCAACTCAGCGCCAGACTTTCAAACGGATTCCGCAAGCATCTGTCTTGCTCAATCGCATACCACTCCACATTTGTGGCTCGGCAAGCCTCAACAATTTTATCCCAAGCAAGATTACCTTCGCCAACTTCTGCTGTCATTTGTTCGTTATCGACGATGGCTAAATCTTTGAAATGGACCACACCCATTCTTCCAGCAACCCGGTGTATCCAATCCACAGGATCCGCGCCTCCAGCTTGCACCCAACAGGTATCCAACTCAAACCCAAAAACTTCTGGATCGCTTTCATGTAAGAGAATTTCCATCCCCGTTACACCATCAAACTTCTCAAACTCAAACTTGTGATTATGATACGCAAACTTCAGACCATTATCAGCAAGCATACGGGCCTGTTTAGACATCTCCTTCGCAAATTGCTTGTAGCCTTCGTGCGAACCGCGAAACTTTCCAGGCATCGCTCCTAAACCCACATATTCACAGTCCCACAGTTGATGCTCTTTAATCACTTGTTCCATCTCATTAATGAACCGATCATAGCCGATATGGGTAACACAGATTTTTAGCCCGTTAGCATCTGCCATCGCCTTTACATCGACCGGGTCGATGTTGCCTAACTTGGAAACCTGAACCGCTTGGTAGCCGATCTCCTTAACCTTCTTAAGCGTTTGTGCTAAGTCCGCCGCCGTTTGGGTAAAGTCTCGCACCGTATACAATTGAGCTGCAATTGTGTTTTGTTTCACGTTCTAACTCCTCCTCGATTAAGTATGTATACTAGTATTATATACCATACTAGCTGTAAAGTCTTTGCTGTTGCTAAAAAATCTGAACCCAACCCTGCGGTGTATTCTTGGATAACTTACGTGACGAGGGAGCATCTCAACTACAGGTTCCCGCTACTGTTCCTTCATCATCTGCAAAAATTCCTTGGCGATCTCTGGATCGAACTGGGTGCCCGCGCAGTTTGCAATCTCTACTAACGCTTCCTCCACACTCATCCCTTGGCGATACACCCGATCCCCTGTCATTGCCTCAAACGAATCGACAATTGTGACAATCCGAGCGGCTAGCAGGATTTCTTCTTGCTTTAACCCACGAGGATATCCTCCTCCATCCCAGCGCTCGTGATGGGAAAGTATCCCATCCGCCACTGCCACTAAGTCAGGGGAGGCTATGGCAATCCGATGTCCAATCTCAGGATGCTTACTCATAATCTCCCATTCCTCAGGAGAAAGCGGGCCAGGTTTTCGCAGAATCGACTCTGGTATGGCCACTTTGCCCAAATCATGGAGCAGTGCTAGCAGCGATATTTCATTGATTTCCCGTTCAACCAAGCATAACCGTTTGCCAAGATTCATTGCGAGTGTTTGGATATTGCGTGCATGTTGCTCGGTTTCATGGCTCTTCTCTTGCAAAGTCCGTTGCAATGACGTTACGAGCGCACTGCGACTACTGTGTGCATTCGTACTCTTATGGCGATACATGTCGTTTTCCGCCTCTTTAAGCACATCCATAATATCCTGATCCAGTGTGGTCTTTGTGGCATAACCTAGCGCAATACTTAATGCTATCGGCGCATCGAATCCTTCCTCACTACTGCATGCAGTGCGTGAACACACCGCTTCTACCTGCTCTTGGGTGGTATTTGTGAGTATCATGACGAACTCATCTCCACCCCAGCGACCAATCTGACAATCCGCGATACAGGCTGAGCGAATTTTCGTTGCCACAGCGCGCAGTAAGCGATCCCCCTCGGCATGACCTAAAGAATCATTGACGATTTTTAACCCATTCACATCCGCCATGATTACCGTAATCGGAAGTTTCTCGGGCGCGTAATTTAACCGTTCCAACTCCTGCTCTAAGTACCTGCGATTATGGAGACCTGTCAATACATCTTGATAGGTCAAACATTCTAACTCATCGACAAGCTCTCTGCGCTCTGTGATGTCGCGCGCCGCTGCATATAATCTGTCGTTTTTTAAGAATGAATTCCATTCCAGATAAAGATACTCACCATTCTTACAGCGATAGCGATTCACAAAATTATGGACTTTCTTCCGCTTCTGCAATCTCCCTACTACGGATAATGTAGCATTCAAGTCGTCCGGGTGCACGAAGTCTAAACACGAAGCTTGGAGTAATTCTGCCATACTGTACCCGAGTGTTGCTTCCCATGCACGATTCACCTTCAGGAAACGACCTGTATCCTCTGCAATACACAGTAAGTCCAAGGAGACGGCAAAAAAGTCTTCCAATTCCTGGGATTTTTCTTGCAATGCGTTTAACGTATTTTTTTGGTTGGTTACATCATAAAAGACAGCGACAAATTGATGAGGCTTCGGCTGATAGGCCCGTACCGAGAAGTACTTACCTAGACTCTGGCTAAACTGCTCGAGCTCGACACTTTCACCTGTCAATGCCACATTGCCAAACGCCTGAATCCAAACCTTCTCTGTGTCTGGCATCAACTCCATCACGGTCTTATCAATGATCTCTGTCGCCTTCAACCCCGTCAGCACTTCAAACGCTGTATTCACCGCTAGAAATCGGTAATCAACAGGGTTTCCTTGCGCGTCACAGATAATCTCATGCAGTGCGATGCCACTCATAGAGTTTTCAAAGAGGCTGCGAAACCGTTGCTCGCTTTGGATCATTAATGCGTGTTTCCGATATTCCTCCGTTACATCTCGAAAGACTAATACAACACCCTGCACCACGCCCATTCGATCCTTAATCGGTGCCGCACTATCGGCAATTTGATACTCCGTTCCATCTTTTGCTAGCAAACTGGTATGATTCGCAAGCCCGATCGTCACACCACTCGTGAGCACTTTTGCCACTGGGTCCTCACACACCACGCGTGATTTCGTATGGATGATCTGGAACACCTCTGGCATCGGCTTCCCATAAGCCTCTGTCTGCGACCACCCAGTTAATTGTTGGGCCACGGTGTTCATACGGGTAATACACCCGTTTGCATCAGTAGCAATAACAGCATCACCAATCGATTCTAGCGTTATGGCCAAGTCCTCTTCGTTTTTATGTAATAGCGTAATCGTATTTTGCAGACTCTCTTTCATCCATTGCAGAGAACGGGCAAGTGAGCCTATTTCATCCGTTCGTCCAAGAATGTCTGCCGGGAGATTGAGGGCAAGATCCTCTTGCGCAATCCCGGTTAATCGCTGCGCCATAGCACTCAAAGGCTTCGTGATCCCTAATGCTAGCAGATACGAAAAGATGCCCATGACCAGGGCACCAACTGCACCCCATGTTATCGTTTGTTGTTGGGCTTGGACGATTTGATCTAAGTCATGACGAAAAATACCGGTACCTAGCACCCAACCCCACGGCGCAAAATCCCTCACATAGGACATCTTTGGCTGCACAATCGTCGAATCTTCGAACGTTGGCCATTGATAGCTCACAAAACCGCTTTCTTCCGCGCTTACAAGAGCGACAAATTGTTGCATAAGAGTGGTCAGATCATAATCAATATCGCCCCGTGCCAACTCGGTGAGTAATGGATGCAGAAGTAAGTTGGGGTCATAATCATTAATCCAGTAATAATTCCGTCCTGCCTCCCCATAATTAATACTTTGCAAAACCATTTTAGCCTGAGTCTGCGCTTGCTCCCGCGTCATTTCTGTCGTCTGCTCTAACTCGTGGAAGTGGTGTAACACACTCCATCCAACATC
>SKJB01000164.1 GCA_007116145.1 Limnochordia bacterium
CGTATACGCAAGTAATCGCACTCCATGAGGCAATGGTTTGTCTACGAAGCTTAGGTTTGTCTGTATTTCCTTCCGATGAACTCGCCATAAACCCTGGTGTTCCGTCGCTTCTAATCCAGCCATGTCTAAGACCGTCGTAAACGCATCGACGAAACCTGCCTCATGGAGAATTAGATGTACCTCTCCATCTACCTCAGGACCAATCACCATATTTTTTTGAAACAATAGTGCTAACTCACTTAGTACTCGCCGGACAGCGACATCCTCCGCTTGAATACTCATCTTGCCACTACGCCCGAGAGTCACGCGAATTCCTTGCTCCTGTGGATGGGATACAAACTGTGAAACAAACGCATACTGCCCACTGTTCTCTTCTAAACGCAACCCAGCCACTCGGGCAATAATCGCTAACGCTTCGTCCACCGTCGATCCATGAACGTGGAGAGAGACGAGCGGATCGACGCCTCCTTCCACATAGATTGTCACTTGGGCAGCCTGGGATACTTCCCTTAAGAGACTAGACAACGATATCTGTTTCACATCGAACGAAAGCAACCCCTGGGCATAGACAACGGGGTTAGGCGCGACAGAGTCACGCTCAACATCGACTGGCTTAACATCGATGGGCTTTACCTGCCAAATGACCCCGGTCGTATCGATCTGCAGAGAATGTAAGGATACAATTTGTTCGAGTGCTGTATGCAGAGGTACTCCATGTAAAAACAAACGAACAGTGGACGAAATATCAGACGAGATGAGAAGATCAAACTGCCCTTTTGTTGCAAGAGCTTGCAACAGATCAACAACAGGTACATCCTGGGCTTGGATCCACACTAAGCCTTCGTCTACCTCCACCCATAGGGGGCTAAAGTCAACAGATTTATCCTCAACTACAGCTACATCATCTACTCGTTCTACTGCGGCTTCTTCCACTACATTCTCGATGAAATACACGTCATTCACCCATTGCCACTGCATCGCACGCCCTTTGAGAATCGCAGTGAGCGCTTCTTCAAATGTCACACCCTGTAAATTTGTATAAATACTCCCTTCTAACTTCGTTAAGGGCAAAACATTCACTCCACTTACAGTAGCCATGGCCATGATCACTTGCTCTATGGAGGCTCCGTAAGAGGATATATGTAATAACCCTTTGTTCTCTTCCACTCGCAGCAAAGGATTATGAATCCCTTTTCGGATCCTGTATACAGTGTCTTGTTTTTCCACATACCACCCCTGCCCCGCCACAATCTGCTGTAAGCCCTCTTCTAACAAAACATTGGTTAAACGCAGCGTTACCCGTCCTGTTACATCAGCATCAGCTATGACATTCATACCCGTTTGCATGGACATCGTCCGTAACACATCACGAATCTCCGAAAAGCAAAAAACAAAGAGTCCAAAAAATTACAATCACTTTGGTACCAAATATATTTGTTTGCCTTTTATTTGGCTGTTTAAACATTACATGTTCCTCCATCCCCGGCTTCTTCTGGATTATTCGGCTCAATAATTTCACCCTCTAGATTTACCAAGAAGTCAAATCGACGCCCTTGTTTGATGAACCCATTGTCCGTATTCCTCCATCAAAAGGTAGTCCTTCCACAACCATGTCCCAAGATTCAAAGTTCACAAACTCCATTACTTGAAATGCTTGAATAGCGTCGTTAGACTCGGAAAAGATCTCCAGTCTTTCAAGATCAACCTCACCTGAATGCATCTGCATAAAGTGAGGCGTTTTAGAAACCATCATCAGGCCATCTATGGCGCCTGTCAGGTTTATAAAGAGCATTCCCGCAAGTGCTAGAAGCATCGCCGATGCGGCTACAAAAAGAAATGTTGTCACTGATATTAATCTGTTATTATACGACAAAAAATACCTGAGCGGATCCCGATTTATTACTTCTATGACTTAGTCACACAAAACCAAAGTTATCGAGTCACACTACAAGTACATCCCGGTGTTTGAATCTACGTACTGATACTTCATCCTGTCCTAATTCATGGAGGTATCTGGGGTAAAAAGCAGAATTCTATGACATAGAAGCTTATCAATGGCGAAGGTGGTGTTGAAAACAGTGTCAGCGAATTTCCATAAATCGACATGGTATGTGGCCACGAAACTGCACCCTCCTTTGGTTCGAATGGATACTATTAAACGCTCTAACTTAGAGGAAGCACTTAGTCACTCCGTTAGAACGAATCCGCTCACTCTTGTATCTGCGCCAGCAGGTTATGGAAAAACAACCATGTTGGCTAATCTTACGTCTATATCCGAATTTTCTTTAGCTTGGATTACCCTTGAAACAGAAGAAAACGATCCTGTGCGTTTTATTGGGCTATTTGTTACTGCGCTGCAACAGCTGCATCCAGCATGTGGGGATAATGTATGGCCTCTGATCTCTGGTGGTAACGTGACGGGTTCAGTGATCAAGCACGCAGTGGCTATCCTGGTTAATGATATAATGGAATACTTGTCCGAACCGTTTATTGTAGTGTTGGATGATCTCCATTTTGTAACAGAACCTCTAGTTTACATTGCTCTGGACTATCTATTGGATCAAAGACCAGATAATCTACGCTTGGTTATTGGCACCAGACAGGATCCCCCTCTTCGATTGAGTCGATTGGCTGCCCGCCGCCAATTAGGAGAATTTCGCCGCTCTGATCTTAACCTAACACTAGATGAGACAAATCAACTACTCAATGAGACGCTAGGTCTTAGTTTGTTAGCAGAAGAAGTCTACTTATTATATAGACGGACCCAAGGCTGGCCCGGTGTTTTGTGTTTGCTTGCTGGACCATTAGGCCAGATGCATAAACGAGAGGATACTAGCCAATTCATGGCTACTCTGCGCATATCCGAAAGACAAGTTCTAGATTTTCTTGCTGAGGAGATTCTACTTTATCTCCCTGAGGATCTAAGACAGTTTCTCATGCAGACTTCCATTCTTTCTGAACTCACCCCAGCAATCTGTCAAGCTGTAACGGGAAGGGCGGATGCTGCCCAGGTACTGGCGGGGTTATACGGACGCAACCTAGCAATTGCATCTCTTACACCAGAATCAGATGGTGAGCCTGTTTATCGCTACCACACTTTGTTTGCCGAAATGTTAGTTCAGCAATTAAAGCAGGAAATGCCAGATAAAATGCGAGAATTACATCGTAGGGCGGCGGAGGTTCAAAGAACATCAGGAAGAGCGATAGCTCACTATTTTGCTGCGAAACTCTGGGATCAGGGTGCTCAATTGATGATTAAGTCAGGCATGGAGCTGCTACATCGGGGAATGGTTGATACAGTGACACAATGGTATACTCGCCTGCCAGTAGAAACTCGTAATTCTCACCCCTATCTAACAATTTTGATGGGTCGGTGTCAAATTCATCGTGGCGAGTACATCACAGCCGGTAAGTTACTGGACCAGGCTCGGCAGTCTTTTATCACGATAAACGATGAAGCCGGTGAAGGAGAAGCTCTTACCTCCTTAATCACTTTAGGCTATAAGAGTGATGATCGAAAGTCTGTGGCGTCCTATGTAAAACGAGCTTCCACGTTGCCCTTGAATCCCATGGGTCAAGTAGCTACGAAGCTAGCCCAGGCATGGTTAGATCTGCTGGCTTCGAACTGGGATGCAGCGGCATCCAACATCAGAGAGGGTCTCGTTATTCCCTCGGCGAGTGGTGACAGGCGGGCTGACATTATTGGCATTACCTATCTAATGGTTCCAATGATGGGTCTGCCTGAAAGCATGCGATTAACCGAGCACTATTGTGCTGAAGTTAGTCGCGTTGCCTCCAGTGAAACAGCTTGGTATCTTGGTGCACAAGAATTAGGAACATGGCATCTAATCTGGCGCGGAGAACTCGACGAGGCTCTAGCCAGGATAGCAAGAGTGGAATCCTTGCGTCAAAGACTAGGAGGTTATCCCTTCGTTGGTAATGATTGGCCTGCCCAACTAGGATATATCGCCTTGGCAAACGGCAATCTAGCGAGAGCCGAGCGTGGTACAGAGTTGCTAATTGAGCGTTTAGAGCATGTGGGTGAAGCGAAGGGTATATTCCATTTCCATGCGGCTGGCTGTTTATTGGGATTGCTTGAAAGAATTACAGACGCGAGAGTGATGCTGGCAAGACTAGTCGCCTTGGATGATGATTTTCCATTAACGAATTACTTTGTTAATCATCTTAAAGGCCTGCTAGCATTATTAGATGGTAACTATCAAGAAGCTACTGTTGCACTAGAGACAGCTGTTTTGCTGGAGGTTCAGTTGCCTATGGCTTCCGTGGGAGGTAGTGCGCGTTTGCTTCAAGCCCAACTCCTCTTAGAACAGGGTCAGCCTGGTAGGGCTTGTATGCTGGCCCGGGAGGTTCTCAAAGCATGGAATATGCTGTCCACTCCTGGATTTTCCTTAATGGATGGGCCAGCTATTCAAGGAATTTTGGATCTAGTGAGTACTGACGAATCTTGCAAACAAGTAAAGGCACTAAACAGAGAATTAATCGAGCATCTTACATCAAGAGAGCGTGAAGTATTGGATCTTTTGATTGCCGGTCGTACTAATGGAGATATCAGTGCTGAACTCCATATTTCCAAAGAAACCGTAAAAAGCCATGTTTCTCATATCTTTCGCAAGCTTGATGTGCGTTCTCGCACCCAAGCCGTTAGTCGCTCACGGGAATTAGGCTTATGACCGACTTCTGGTATTGATTGTTGTTGAAACAGTTATTCTGAGCAGATCCTGTCGCGTCCAGCACTCTTTGCCTGGTATAAAGCCTGATCAGCACGATCTAAAAGCGAATCCACTGTGTCATGTTGGCTATTTAGACACGCAATTCCTGCACTGATGTTCAGCACTAGCGGTGTTTGACCAATACATATTGGGCTTGCTATCTTCGCGCGAATCCGTTCCATTATTTTGATTGCCAGGAAACGCTCTGCGTTGGGAAGAAGTATGGTAAACTCATCGCCACCAAATCGGGACACCAAGTCAATTTCGCGGATGTTTTCCTTAAAAATGCGGCTACAGATAACCAAGGCTTGGTCTCCTCCTGCATGTCCATAGGTGTCATTAATGCTTTTGAACCTATCAATATCAATTACGACGATTGCAAGATGACTGTTTGCGCGAATGGCCCTTTGTATTTCATACTCCGCCTTGTCCATAAAGTGACGACGATTATAAAGCCCAGTTAGCTCATCTGTAATTGCTAGTCGTTGCAGTTTCTTTTTGGTCCTTTCCCGTTCCAAGATTTCGTACTCGAGTTCGATATTACGTAGTTGGGATATCTCTGCTTCACGGCGTGCTGCTTCGACTTGGTGTAAAACTTCCAAACTCTGCAATCGGCTAGCATTTTTGTCATTAAAGACTCTCTCTTTGATAGCGTGGAACTTCTTGTAATGCTTAAACGCAAGATTCAGCTCGGCTTGGTCTTCATAGATTTTCGACAAGGTCTCATGACCTTGGAAAGCGTATAGGTCTGTGTTGGTTTTCTCCGCAAGGGCAATTGCTTGCAAGAGATGGTCAACCGCCTTTTCTGGTTGGTGCAGTGCATAAAAGACCTCTCCAATGGTATGTAGAGCGTCTATAGACAACAAGGAGTTCTCGTGGGTTCTACCAATCTGCAGGGCCTTTTGAAGATAGTCCAAGGCAAATTTTGACTGCTTGAGTCCTGCATATGCTCTTCCGAGCCCAAGCAAGGTATATCCATTAAGTACCGCATCCTCAACAACTAATTTCTGGCACTCTTTTGCATAGGCGAGTGCCTTCTCATATTTTTCTTGGCATATGTAGGCAAGGGCAATATTATTCAGAGCCTTGCTCTGCCTCACTTGATCTCCAAGCGAACGAGATATGGATAAGGCCGTTATATAAGCCTTGTAACCTAGTTCATAATTACCAGATCGCTTGTAAGCAAGTCCTAGGTTATTGGAGAGGTCCGCTTCAAATTCCTGGTCGTCGATCTCACGTGCGAGTTCTTGTGCTTGTAGTCCCGCCTTAATCGCTTCAGTAAAATTGTCCAGGCCCCAATATGCCCAACACAAAGTGAATAGTGTACGACTCTGCCCAATGCGGTCATTCAATTGACGAAAAATTTCCAGAGCATTCAAACTATGGGAAAGTGTAGATAGATAATCGGTGTAATCGAATTGACACAGCGAGATCAAACTATCAGCGATCCCCTTCTGATACTGCTCACTGTGGGCAAGATCGCATGCCGTCTCTGCTAATTGTTTACCCCGTTTTCTATTAGCATCTCGCAGTTCCCAGGCTAGCATGTTAAGAAGATCAATTTTATCGTGAACAGTAGCTGCGGATTTAAGCCTATCTTCCAAGCTTTTAATTCTGCTCACCTGAAAACCTCCTCCCCACTGATCCGAATTGTCTGTTCTTTCTGCTTCGGCGGATTCTTCCTGTGCAACACAACCATGCATTCCATGTCCACAGAGAGCGACCCTACACTGAATCGTCATAAAGCCTTTGTTGTTAATTCGCTACACTAGGGGCCCAGGATCCTCCCTGGGATGGGATTAGTGGGGTGGTTAGATCGCAGTGAGGGAGGTTCTCCAAAGCATGGAATAAGCTGTCCACTCCCGCCTAAAAATCACCTTGTTCTACCGCACAATTCACCCTTTTGGGGGATGACAATCACACCGACCTTCTGGTATTGTTGTACTGTACCAAGGAGGCTTTTTTGTACTATACACGCTACAGCTCTGGACCATTAATCGTCACATTGAACCAAGCATTTGATGACAAGATGCCCATGATCCAGGTGAAAGACGAGACCGAAATAACCTCTGATGACAGCACCTACAGCATAGAATTTAATGCTAGCACGCCTGTGCTTCGGTCAATCCAAAAGAAGCATAAGCAACACCATCCTGACAGCCTTACCCTAGGATTTATCTATACAGTAGGCAAGATATTTAAGAACTGGCCTAAGAATTACCGATGGACTGCTTCTATTTCAGCCAATGCGTCTAACGAACTGCATATGCGTTCATCCTGGGAACGCTTAAAATAGCCAAGAGAGGTGTTTATAGTGACAACGATAAATAGGAGAAGTTATTGTTGCATGCTATTGCTTTTTTCCGCTGTTCTACTCGCTGGTTGTGCAATCGACGTCGAAATTGATCATGTGGATCTAACCAAAGTCACAAGTGGTACGTACCATGGGGAATACCGGTCCGGACCAGTGAAAGCCATTGTCGAGGTTGAAGTTAGAGATTATATTATCACTGCTATCAACCTGATACAACATGATAACTTACGAGGCGGCAAGGCAGAGATGATAATTAACAGCATTCAAGAAAAGCAATCACTAGAGGTCGATGGAATTAGTGGGGCTACTGCGAGTAGTAATGTCATTCTCAAAGCTGTTGAACTCGCTCTTAGACAAGGGATGCAATAGCGAAAGCCTAGGTAAGAAGGATAAGCAAGATATGTGTCAGAGAGAGTAGGTTTTGAAACCCTGACAGAGAGAAGCTACCACTGGCTGCAAGTAGCTTTCTGAGGAATCTAAACTGAAATGCCCTCTGGAGCAGGTGATCGAAAGCGTCTTTTCGAGTAGACTCACCAGGGTTCGCCCTTTATCGCGAAACCGAGACAAACGCCAAAAGGCGTTAAGTAGAGTGGAACCGCGGACCCACTGCCTCTACCTTTTGGGGCAGTGGGTCTATTTTTTTTAAGGAGGATCACAATGAATAACTTCAACACCATTTTTCAACAGTGGGCACCGATCTATGATGAAACTGTGTCTAATACGGATCATGAATATCGCGAAAGGATGGACACCATGTAATTGGTATTGATCCTTCCCCAGAAATGAGAGAAGAAGCCGCTAAGAAGCTTCATCAAGTGACTATTTTAGATGGACACTTTCTATCTATTCCAGTGTATAACCGAGTTGACGGATTTGTGGCCTCCTATGCTCTACATCATCTAACATACCAAGAAAAGGTGGCAGCCATCCGCTATCTAGATACCTTTTTAGCGCCTAAGGGTAGAATTGTCATTGCCGATACGATGTATAGTTCCTTGGATTACAAGCAAGAGCTCCATCAGGATGTGGAACGCAGTGGGTCTGTTAACCTATTACAAGACCTACAAACCGAATTTTTTGAGCTACTGGAAGATATCACTAACATTTTTGTAAATTTAGGTTACACCTATGAAAAAATGCAAATGAACAAGTACGTTTGGATCATTGCAGCCCAAAAAGGAGGAAACACGCATGCCTAAAGTAATTGTGAAAAGCTTCACCATGGATCAGACAAAGGTGCCCGCTAATCCCCTTCTGGGTGGCAATTACCGTAATCGAGGTGCAGCCATGAAGTTTAATACGTTAGTAATTCACGGTGGAATTGACGGTGATACGCACACTGGTTCTGTCAACGTCCCCATCTATCAGACATCCACCTACAAGCAACCAGCTCCTGGTCAGCATACAGGCTATGAATACTCGCGCACGGGCAATCCGACGCGATCTGCCTTGGAAGAACTGATCAAGGATTTAGAAAAGGGTGATCGGGGATTTGCATTTAGTTCGGGGATGGCAGCAATTTCTTCTGTTTTCATGTTATTTAAGGCTGGGACTCATATTATCCTCAGTGATGATGTCTATGGCGGCACTTTCCGGGTGGTGGATAAAGTGTTTCGCAACTTAGGGCTAGAGTTTACATTCGTAAATACTAGCAATTTGCAGGAGATCAAAGGCGCAGTCCAGCCAAACACACGAGCTTGCTATGTGGAAACACCCACCAATCCGCTAATGAAACTCACCGATCTTCAACAAGTGGCAAGCTTCACCCAACAACAACAATTGCTTTTAATTGTTGACAGCACCTTTATGACCCCCTATCTTCAGCGGCCACTCGAGCTAGGAGCCGATATAGTCCTGCATAGTGCCACGAAGTATCTAAGCGGGCATAGCGACGTGGTGGCTGGTTTGGTGGTGACTGCTAGCCAAGAGCTTTCTACCCAGATGCACTTTGTGCAAAACTCAGTCGGTGCAGTCTTGGGACCCCAGGATAGTTGGCTACTGATCAAAGGGATGAAAACCTTAGCCCTACGCATGGAGCGACACTGCGAAAATGCCGAAGCGGTTGTGAAAGGGTTACAGGAACAACCCTGGGTTACGCGAATCTACTACCCGGGATTAGACCAAAACACTAACGCAAAAAATCAATTAGCGAGCTTCGGCGGGATGATCTCCTTCGATGTAGCGAGCGAAGCGACTCTTGACAAACTTCTGACTGCGATTCGGACATTTACGCTAGCCGAGAGTCTTGGTGGCGTAGAAAGTCTACTATCTGTACCAGCTAAAATGACCCATGCATCTATTCCGCCAGATACCCGAGCTAGATTAGGCATCACTGATACGTTAGTGCGGATATCAGTAAAATTTTGCGACCTACAACACGAGTTGGGCAATGTATTTGTGGCTGACCAATTTAATAACAAAGCCAATCCCGAAGCACATTATCGGTTTACAGGTCCTGAAATCTACCAACAGCTCGATGGAAATATTGATTACTTTGTCACCGGGGCCGGCTCTGGCGGCACCCTCTCGGGAGTAATGCGTTACCTTAGAAAGAGGAATCCGACAATCAAAGGTATCATGGCCGATCCAGAGGGTTCCATTATGGGTGGCGGCAAGTGTGGCTCCTATGCAATCGAGGGCATTGGTAATGACTTTATTCCTACAAACCTGCACCTTAACTATGTGGATAAGACCACTAAAGTTAACGACAAAGAAGCGTTTATGCGCGTAACACAATTAGCACAGAGAGAAGGTCTTTTGGTCGGATCATCATCAGGTGCGGCCTTTCATGCAGCCCTCCAGCTCGCCAACGAAATTGAGCAAAGCAATATTGTGGTGGTTTTTCCCGATCGAGGAGAACGCTACCTAAGCCAAGGGCTTTTCGCAAAAGGTAACGAGCTATAAAAACCCAGCCTTCGGATTTCAAAGACTGGGTCAGATGATACGTTTTGGCATGGTAGCCCTTCTAAAACTTATCAAAATCGTCGTCATCTAACACATTAAAGCTTTCATCTCTGGTGGTGGCAGCCTCTTTTGTGAAATGATTTGACCGGGTTTCCTTAGGCTTCATGGGCCGTCTAGCAGAACTCGCTTGCGTTACATTTTGATTCTTTCTTAACTTAAAAGCACTGATCTGCTCATCTAGCGTTACGGTTTGGGCCGTAAGATTCTCACTAGAGCTTGCTATTTCTTCTACTAAGGAAGCGTTTTGTTGTGTCACTTCGTTTAATTCTTCAATAGCAGTGCGTATCTCTTCGGTTGAATCCGATTGCTCACTAAGTGCGGCAGCGATATCCTCCACCACATCCGTTATGCGTTGCGTATTCTTTACAATACGGGCAAGCACATCGGAGGTCGTTGTCATTAAGTTGTTCCCGCGGTCAACACGAGTTATACTCTCTTTGATCAAGCGCTCTATTTCCTTGGCAGAGTCTGCTGAGCGCCCTGCTAGATTCCGCACCTCGGCAGCTACTACAGCAAAGCCCCGCCCCTGTTCGCCTGCTCGTGCGGCTTCAACAGATGCATTTAACGCTAATAGGTTGGTCTGGAATGAAATATCATTCACCGTCTGGATAATCTCGGCTATCTCTTGACTGCCAGTGGTAATGTCGACCATGGCGGTCTGCATATCAGCTACAACTGCGTTCCCTTCCTCAACGCTACCGAGTGTCTCTCTCGATAGGTTAGCTGCCTCTTTGGCGTTGCTTGCCGACGTTTGCAGAGAGCTAGAGATCTCTTGTACCGTTGACGATACTTCTTCTAGAGAGGAGGCTTGCTCTTCTGTCCTTTGTGATAGGTCTTGGTTTCCACTCGCAATTTCGTTCGAACCCTGAGAAACTGTAGATGCGGATTGGCGGGCAAGGTCTAGCGTTTCACTCAATGCATCTATTGTTTCGTTTAAGGCATTGGCCATTTGCCCTACTTCGTCCTGGGTCTTGACGAGCGCGCGTACGGTGAAGTCTTTCTTAGCGACTTCTTTCATGATATCGGAGACATGCAGTATTGGTCGGACAATACTAAGTGCTACAAATGTGGCGATTATAAGAATAAGAATCGCTGCAACAATGGCTATGGTGAGCATCAGTGTCCGCATAGCATTAACTCCAGCCATGGCTTCCTGCACATCGTATTCGACCACTAAACCAGCTATGCTATTACCAAGCAGTGTAACCTCGAGTGCACCAAGCACGGGGTTGTCTAAGTAGTCTATATATTGGCCCCGAGTATGATAGTCTAGATTGCCTTGTCGAATAGCAGATCCTAGGAGAGCGACCGCTTCGGTATTAATGCGTTGGTTAAGAGCCGCTCCGCTTCGATACTCCCCTAGGCGAGTATTCGTTAAGAGTAAACCTGAGGCGTCAATCAAATACGCATCGGCAGTTTCGCCTAATTCATCTAACCCAGAGTGTACGAGGCGAGCCAATCTGTCATCGAACATTGTCAAATTGAACGTGCCTATAATGGAACCAGTATTTCCATCACTATATATTGGAACACTAACCGCTAAGACATTGGTATTCGTTACATGGGAGAAAAACAGTTCTGACCAGTAGGTTATTCCACGTAAAGACTGTTGAATATATCCGCGTTCTGAGATATCCTGACCCATAAACCCTGCGTCTGAAGAGAACACGATTCTGCCCGCGGTGTCAGTTATGTAGACAAGTGGAAATCCCTTGATATGAACTAAGGAATCGGTAAGCCTTTCCACTATGGGAAGGCGCTCTGTCCATTCGAAACGCTGTGTATTATAATCCACAGTAGCCAGAATGTTGATACTTTGGTAAACATCGCGAGTTCCCGCTAGTACTTCCGCTAAATCTTGAATTTCGGCAAAGTATTCTTCGATGCGTTCATCAGCTAAAGCCGAAAACATATCTAACGACGCATAGACTTCAGCCCGAATGTTCTCTTCTGCACGTTGATATGCAAGAACACTAATAACGGCAGTGGGGATAAGTCCAATCAGCAAAAACAAGGCAATGAGCTTTACTCGTAAGCTTAATCGACCTAACATGCGATCACTCCTTTAAAATAATCTTTTCTCTATTCTTACCCTACCCGGTATTAGGAAACCGCAGTGCCTTTGCAAATCACCCCCTTTATTGTAGCAACGTTCTCTCAGCCTTCCTCCGTGACGCACTCCTAGTTAGAAGTCTCCCCAGCAGTCTCTGGTTTTTGCATCATCTCAATAAACGCCTTAACGACTTCTGGGTCAAACTGAAACCCCGCGCAAGCTTGAATTTCCTTCATGGCCTCTGCATGGCTCATGCCTTTTCGGTAAGGTCTATCGTAAACCATAGCATCGTAGGAATCGGCAATCGCTATGATTCGAGCAAGCAACGGTATGGCCTCCCCCTTCAATCCATGAGGGTACCCTGATCCATCCCAACGTTCATGATGAGCAAGTACACACTGTGCCAATGGTCCGTAATCGTTGACCGAACTGAGAATGCTGTAACCCGCTTCTGGGTGTCTCTTTATCTCCGTCCATTCCCCATCCGTAAGTGGAGACTCCTTGTCGAGAATAGATTCACTAATTGCTACCTTCCCGATATCGTGTAACACCCCAGCCGTCGTGATCTCATGACCTTCTAGTCCCATTGCTGATCCGATATCGCTACACAATTGACTAACTCGTTCGGAGTGTCGCCGCTCCCGAGGCGACTTCGCATAGAGTGTCTGCATAATCAGCTGAATTGTCTGATATCGATAACTGTTCCGTTCCGATATTTTCTGCTGGTACATGGAGTCCTCCGCTGCCTTGAATACGTCTGCTATCTTTTCCTGTTGATCCGTCTTCGTACTCAAGCCACAGGATACGGAAATGGGAATCCCCTCGACTTTTTCTAAAGCGACAGACTGCTCAATCCGCTTCGTCAATTCATACCCTTCTACCTTGCTCAATTGGGGTAACAAGACAACAAACTCATCTCCACCAATTCGAGCAATAATGTCGTCAGCACGGTATATGCCTTGGAGCAAACGGGCTACTCGAATTAGTAATTCATTGCCAGCCTGATGACCGAATGCGTCATTGGTTAGTTTCAAACCATTAACGTCAAGCATCATCAGCGTTAGGGGCAGGTTCCTAGGAACATCCAATCGCTTCAACTCTTCGTCAAAAAAGCGCCTGTTGTAGAGGCCAGTAAGTGGATCGTGGAAACTGAGGTGTTCAATTTCCTTTTCTGCTTGCTTTCGTTCGGTGATATCCCTTACCCACTCCACAAAGAGCTCAACATCATCGTCTTCATCTTTGAGTGGAATAACACGTATATCCACCCACATACCATCATTTCGTTCCACCTCCATCTTCAGTGGTTTTTTGCTCTGTAAAACGCTAATTGCGTGACAATCTGGGCATATATCGTCCAATCCTCGGTACGTCTTATAGCACTTTGTCTGGAGGATCCGTTTATCTTCAGGAATACCGCCTAACCCATTCCAATTGCTGTAAACAATATCCATATCCGATGTGTGAATAGAGATTAGATCTGGAACAGCATCAAACATGCTGTGAAGCCGTTCTTCGCTCTCACGCAGTGCTCTCTCAGCTTGTTTGCGATCCGTAATATCCCTGGTATTAAAGAGGATTTCTTTTGGTTCCTTTGCTTCATCTAAGAGAAAGCTACCAATTGTTTCAAACCATAAATAGGTTCCATCAGCACAGCGACATCGGTATGTGGCTTTCGATTTGTCACTCCTATTGGTTAGCATATCCTGGAAACCGGCCTTAACCTTGGGCAAGTCATCTGGATGAACAAAATCCATAACGTTTTTACCAATCAGTGTGCTGACATCGTAACCCAGGATGCGATGCGACGCCCCCGCAAACTTATAGTTGCCTTCGAGATCCGTCACTGAAACTAAGTCAAGCATATTATCAGAAACAACCTGTAACCGCGATGTCGCTTCTTCAAGCGCTTGTTCTGCTTGCTTACGATCAGTGATATCACGAGCAACGCCTATCATGCCTATGGGTTTATTGTCCTCTCCCCTTATCACTGAAGAGGTCATTAGCATAGGAAAAATCGAGCCATCTACTCGCATGTGTCCTACCTCTCCCTCGGCTTTACCCGTTGTAATCAGTCGCTCAATATAGGGAGTAACTTCATTCTTTATCTGTTCTGGGGTGTGAAAGATATTTAAGTGCAATCCAATTGGTTCTTTGACTGAGCAACCATGCATCTTGGCCCATGCATTATTCACAAATTTGATTTTTCCGTCCATATAGACGAGGGCTATCCCATCCGTTAACTGTTCGATAGAAGCCTTGTACTCCACAAGTTCTCGTTCCGTCTGTTTATAAGATGTAATGTCGCTAACATTTGTAACAACGTATCCATCATTGCCATAAACGTTTATCGCATACCAGCGTCCCAATGGCTCTACATACTGTTCAAAACTGATGCTGCCTCCGGCAAGAACGAGCTCTCCATAATTCCCAATCCAGTCATAACTTACGTGGTTGTTCTCTGAGAGAACCTCAGTCGCTTTCTTCCCAACTATTTCAGTCCTCGAAAGACCAGTAGCCTTCTCAAAAGCTGGGTTAGCATAAAGAAATACAGAGTCAATACCATTACCTTCACTGTCCGTAATAATCTCATGATAGGCATAACCCTCTAAAGAGTGTTCCACAAGTTTCTTGTAGAAATTTATATCCATTTTGTTGCACCCCTATCATCGAATACCCTTTCATCCTGCTCTCGTCTCAAAGCGAGGACACAAAAATTCAACGTGAGCCTGAAGACGATTGGTCTATACCATAGATTCAAACTTCGTCTTCAATAGCACGAAATCCTGCCTATTACAGGAAATCATTAACACTTTAATTACATCAGTTAAATATAAACTAGATAAAAGCAAGTAGTGTCCTTCTACCGTAAATAGCTAAAGGCCTCCGCACCCAAGATTTTAGGTAACAGGAAGCCTATCCATACGCTTTTTAACTAAGCGTCAGGCATGCAAAAAAAGTAATCTGTTTAAAAGCAGAGGCCTTGTAAGAATTAACGGAAGGAATCCTGTGTCCAGGTACGCACTTTATCTTCCACATCTGCTAGTGCTGCATGGTGAATACGGACTGTAATCACAGAAATGTTTTCACCAATAATGAACGCACCCATATGGGGATGCTTCTTGTAATGGTAATTGCGATAGTGTGTGTCACTTGCAGGAGAAACCAAAGTTGCCGAACCATTAAGCGTGCAACTCATCTGCATTTCTCCGCTCTCTCCTAAGCTGTAGAACAACAGAGACACAGCTGAATTTTTTGTGATGTGATTCACTTTTGTCGTATCTTTCCGGCTACTTAGTATTATCAATTCCTCAGCTGCTAGATAGGTGAAGTTCATCAGGCATACATGGGGGTCATCCTGATAACTAGTGGCTAAAAAACAGAAGTTCTCCGTATTCAGAAATTTTTCGACTTCTACTGGCATGCTCACAATAAGTCCTCCTCCGTTTTTCTTCACCGTTCCCGTTTCCAGGCTAGCTATGATCTTGCAGACTAGGGTTACCACGCTTATTGGTTTAACAGGAAGCCTGCTAAATAGTTGGCCTTCGGCTAAATTGGGTCTGCAAAAAATTTGAATCCAGCTTTCCCGTTTTTCTTAACTTCATACATGGAAGAATCGGCATTCCTTAATAATATTTCACTATTTCTACCATTTTCGGGATATACAGCCACACCAATCGAGGAATTGATCTTGCAGGTAATACCAGCGACCATCATCTCATCCTGGATCACACCGTGGATTTTTTCAATCAGACGATATATAACTGCGTTATCTTCTGCATTACGCAGAATCATCGTAAACTCATCCCCGCCCATCCTCGCTACTGTATCGGACTTACGCACACACTGTAACAACCGTTGCCCTACGAGAATCAGTACTTCGTCCCCGATTTCATGGCCATGTTGGTCGTTAATCGTTTTGAATCCATCTAAATCAATAAATAACAATACGAACTTCTTCTTATCTCTTTCACTTTCAAGTACCATTCGCTCTAATCGCTCAAAAAATAACCGTCTATTCGGAAGCCCAGTTAACTTATCGTAATTGGCGTAGTTCTCTAATTCCATCTCTAGCTTCTTACGCTCGGTAATATCTGTAGCCGAACCAACAAGATAGGATGTACTATCTCCCTCGAAAATCGGAGTTAATGTGGTCAACCAGCAACAAACTCCTGCAGGCAAACTCAACTCTTCTTCATATGTGATGCTCTCTCCGACATCCACGCATCTTTGATAGTTGTCTACGACAACACCACCAAGTTGTTGACCTAGCAATTCCTGAGGAGACTTATGCATGATTTGCGCAAGCGATATCCCTGTCTTTTTCTGATGGGCAAGGTTATTACGACTGTAACGAAAGTTACCTGTTCCCAAGACGTTTATCAGAAACATAGCATCCTGCGTTCCATTAAAAACTTTCTCATATTCTTCGGCTAACTGACTTATCTTTTGGTTAGTGGTAGCTAATTGGTGTTGGACCAGTAGAAGGTCACTTTCTCGCTTTTTTACTCTCTCTCTTTCCTCTTGCAGACGAACGACGTTTCGTACCCGTGCTATGAGTTCAATCTCCGACATTGGTTTCTCAATAAAATCTACAGCTCCAGCATTAAAGGCATGTGACAGAAGCTTATGATCTTTATCGGCTGTTATAATAATAACAGGGATCTCCTGCCTATCGGCATTCGCTGCCAAAGCCATACACGCTTCTATTCCGCTAATTCCTGGCAATACCACATCCAGCAGTATCAGCCCAATGTCTGCATTCTGGTTTTTACGCAGATATACAAGCATATCTTCCGCACTCGTAAGCGGTACGATATCACTGTAACCATCTTTGCGTAAGATTCTCTTAACATACTCAATGACGATGCGTGAGTCATCTACAACAAGTATCTTCATCTCTATCCCTCTTTTCGAATACAGTTATCATGTGGGCAGTTAGGGCTGGCAATCACAGACGGACCACACATTCCCTTAGGAACAAGGCAAGCTATTTGGTAGTACAATCCTTCTAACCATGGCACGATAGACTGTAAATCAGGGTCATTAACACCTACTGTGCTCCCTCCAGCAAATGCCGAAGATGATTCCAATAGTTAGCCCAATTTGCACAATGTACCCCTTCTAGAAGTAAACTCGTTTAGTTATTTCTGAATAAGCTAACTTGTGTCATCTCGATAAACACTCTAACAATTTCTGGATCAAACTGTTTACCTGCGCATACTTTAATTTCCTCCAGGGCATCTTCATGGCTCATCCCTTTTCGATAGGGCCTATTGCTAACCATGGCATCATAGGAGTCAGCAATCGCAATGATCCGCGCAAGCAGTGGTATCGCCTCACCCTTTAGACCATTAGGGTACCCTGTTCCATCCCAACGTTCATGATGAGAAAGCACACAAGCAGCTAAAGGCCCATAATCGTTGACTGAGCTGAGAATGTTGTAACCAGCTTCTGAATGTCTCTTCATCTCCGTCCATTCTGAGTCAGCGAGTGGAAGCACTTTATCGAGGATCGTCTCGCTGATGGCTACCTTTCCGATGTCATGTAACATCCCAGCTGTAGTAAGCGCATTGGCTTCAAGACCCATCACCAATCCGATATCCGTACACAGCAAACTGACTCGCTTCGAATGCTGTTGTTCCCTAGCTGATTTTGCATAGAGCGTTTGCATAATAAGATCAATCGTCTGATGACGATAGCTGCCCCGTTCCGATATCTTGTGCTGGCACATATGGTCCTCCGCCGTCTTGAATATGTCATCAATCATACTTCCCTGTTGGTCCGTCTTCGTACCCCAACCGCATGATATAGAAACAGGAAGACCTTCCACTTGTTCATAAGAAATGGCTTTCTGAATACGATTTGACAGTTGATGCGCTTGTTCATCGTTCCATTGGGGCAACAAAATCGCAAACTCATCTCCGCCGATTCGAGCAACAATATCTTTGGCACGGCATGTATCTTGTAACACATTAGCTACTCTAGTCAGTAATTTATCGCCAGCTCGATGACCGAAAGCGTCATTGGTAAGTTTCAACCCATTCACATCAAGCATCATCATCGTTAGGGGGAGGTTCATTGAAGTATCCAATCGCTTCAGCTCTTTGTCAAAAAAGCGACGGTTATACAATCCTGTGAGTCCATCGTGGAAACTCAAATATTCTACTTCGGTTACTAAAAGACGCCACTGGTGAAGTTGACTCTCTAGGCTATCAGTGATAATCCTTATGGTGATCACGAGAAACACAGAGAGCACTTGTGTAGTAAGCACGTGGATCCACCAAACAGGATGATAGCTATGCATGGGAAAGCTTTCAAGCACGTTGAGCATCAGAAGTGCCGACAGTAGAGAGAAAACACCAAAATTCGCTGCGATCACATAGAGAAGCCAAGTCCGCTCTAATAAGCAACTCGCCAACACAAGGGTAAACGCAATGCAGACCATGCCTGCACCCTTTAGTCCAGTGAAAATAAGAATGACTACACTCAACGTATAAAGCGCCGCTATAAACAGCAGCTTACGCAGATGTTTATCCCATGCTTTCCTGAAGAGGGCAAATGCCATGAACAAATACAATAGTCCCGTAAGAATCCCCACTGCGTCATCACCCTGTGCATGAAATAGAGAAGCACTATAGACCCACAGTGGTAAACCAAGGACGATGAAGCACAATGACAGCACGATGAACATACGATCCTGCCAGTACCCCATAGGATCGTCATGTTCTGAATGCGCAACATTGTGGCTAAAGAGGGCAGCAGATAGAACCATTAGTTTTTGCTTGATGGCTGGTGCCAGAGTGTGCATAAACATAGCGCAAAATCCACCTCCCTACAGAGTCAAGGATCTAATGCCTAACATATGCTGATTGTGTGACTTCTTGAGGGGAGGAGGGAAGAACTGCGGCCTCCCTTATGGATTCCTACTAAAGATCATCTAACCGGCAACACTACGCAAACGAACTATACTGGATCGTCGACCCTATTGACAATATTCGATACAACCCTTACAAATCCTTCCCACCCCCCCGTATTACCGCCAAAAAGCAATACAAGCGACCCTAGAATCGGATCGCTTAGAGAAATGGCTCTATATATGAGTCTTTCACTAAATGCTGTAATTCATCTGCGAGGTTTGATACTGACTGAGCAGTTAGTTATTAAGTATCCTTAGATGGATTCACCAATAAATCTCATACACGCAATCGAGATTATTTGGAAAACAAGCGGAGTTGCTTGGACTGGTGAGATTGCCGCACAACAGAGAAAGAGGAGGCATCAGCCTCCTCATAACGTACCTTGTTGTCTAAGAACTCATCAAGCGAACCTAGATTGTTGGAGCCAGTTTAGCCATGACCGCTAATGGAAATCTTATTCCATTAAGCATACCACACAGAACGCTTGCCCAAGACTGGCACCCTGCCCCCTAAGTGAATTAGTTGGATCCTTCAACCCAGCTTTCGCGATCTGAATCTGTTATTTATTAAATAATTCATCTAAAACACCCTGAACTAGAGGCACAGCAGCTGCAATTGTGCTTGCAACACTAACATCCTCAGAAATAATTGATTGAATGGCATCGTGTAATCCACCAGCAATTACAACCGCACGATTATTAGCGTGGGTACGATTTTCTGAAGCTTCTTGCCACAATCTTAGCGAATCACGATCAGCCATAAAA
>SKJB01000037.1 GCA_007116145.1 Limnochordia bacterium
GGGATGGATGGGATGACTTAAGTGCATATGTTACCTTTCATTCAGGGTTTACTCGTCACAGTGGACATCGTATGCGAAAAGATAATTCGTTTACATTTTATGCTCTCGGTGAACGATTTGCGATTAGCCCGGGAGAGGCACGAACCCGCATGGAAGTTGTTCATAATTTAGTTATGGTCGATGAACCTCGTACTACGCGCTGGGCCGAGGAGTTTCCATATTCCGCGGTGATTACTGAGCAAAGAATAATGGATGAAGCGGTTTATATTAAGGGTGATGCATCCGATTCCGTTGTTTACTTTAGACAGCAGGATGCTGGGCGATTGCCGAATAATGCTCAAACTATGAAGGTAGAAGAGGCTCAACGTCAGTTGTTGTTTGTGCGTCAACCAGCAGGGGTTGCGCAACCATATCTATTAGTAATTGATGACCTAAGCAAATTCGCTGGAGAACCTTCCTCTACGTTTTCGTGGCTCCTCCATACAGAACCCAATAATAGTATACAGTATCTAGACAATGGTGCTGTCATTACTGGGAACCGCCGTGGGGCTCAGTTACACTTAGATTTTCTTTACCCATCGGACGTAAACGTCAGGGCTTTGAATCTTTCTGGTCTTAGGGAAATCAAAGGAAGGGAGAACAGTATACCTAGGATTCTACGGACACTAACTGGGGAAATTCAGGGTACTGATGTAAGGATAATTGCCTTGCTGATAGCATCTGAAAGCGATCAGGAAAAACCACATGTAGAATATGTTGGTACCGAGTACGATGGCAAGGTGACAATCACTTTTGTTGATGGCACTATTGATACGATAGTTATTAGTCAGGACAACATGGAATTTTCTAGAGAAAATAGTTGTCAGTGACGATCTAAGAATAGGAGTATTGCGTTATTTTGCGGAAACTCTGGAGTCAAGTACTCCGGAGTTTCCCCATATAGCGAGTAGCAATAGACGTAACCTAACATTTTTGTATGAGGTGGACTAGCATGTCTGGAAAAGTATATGATGTAGCAAAAAAATGTAATGTGTCTCCATCAACGGTATCCAAAGTATTTCAGGGAAAAGGTAGTTTAACCGAGGAGACGAGGATAAAGGTTTTAAAGGTTGCAGAAGAGTTGGGTTATAAACCACGCAAATACTCTATACGAAAGAGTTTTGTGGAAAGCGTTCTTCTGACAGTTCCCGATCTTCATTATAGTGACTTTGCTAACAGTCACTTCTATGGGCATGTTATTAATGGGATTGAACGTGCTCTAGCCGATAATGGCTTCCAACTTCGATTAATGACAGTGCCTTCAGACCAGAACGATTTCCGTCAAGTCAAATCATTTCTAGATGAGTCTGTTAAGGGAGTGCTCCTATTAGGCTCTGGTGTTCCTCGTACTACAGTATTAGATTTTAAGCAAAGAGGCTTACCTATTGTGTCCATAAACTATAACCGACTAGCTGATGGAATCAATAGCGTTGTTAACGATAATTTGTTAGGTGCACAACAGATCGTAGAGTATCTAATCAAACTAGGCCATCGAGATATCGCATATATTGGTGGATCATTGGACAATTTGAATATGGAACAACGATTTATGGGTTATAGGAAGGCTTTAGAGCAAGGCGGTTTTCAGGAAGTTGGAGATTTCATTCGCTTTTGTGGATTTCACTCTACCTTAGAGCAAGGGTCTGCAGCAGCTGATGATATTCTAGGAAAGCAGAAGCCAACCGCTATTTTTGCTGCATCTGATTCTATAGCTATGGGAGCAATGAAAGTCATTCGCGAGTTGGCTCTGCAAGTGCCAGGTGATATATCGGTTGTGGGTTTCAACGATATTGATTTAACCCAATTGGTAACACCACAACTTACGACTGTACGTGTACATAGACAGAAAATGGGTGAATATGCAGTTAGTCATCTTATTCAACTGATTAAGAACAAGAGCACGTTTACTATTCCAATTAAAATTGAGTTGCCAACTGAGCTGGTATTGCGTGAGTCAGCTGCGTCAAAATAGCAAAAAGTAGAAAAAGGGAGGGCAAACCCACTCGTTGAGTTACGTAGGTTTGCCCTCCCTTTTTTTGTCCAAACAATCAAGTGGCTCTTACACACTAGAATCGTTTTTCTTAGCCTGATGATACTCTTGGATTGCTTTTACTTGCATTCCGCGTAGCTTAACCTGCTCAATACCTTTTACAGCAGCGACCGCTCCTTCGATGGTTGTTGCGATAGGAACACCCTCCATTAGAGCCTCGCGCCGTATCTTATATCCATCAGATAGAGGTCCCTTACCAAGGGAGCGATTAATAATAAACTGAATACGACCGTTTTTAACTTCATCAACAATATCTGGCGATCCTTCACCGATTTTGGCTATCGGATCAACGAGTATTCCTTGCTTTTGCAGGTATTCTGCAGTGCCCTTCGTTGCCACTAATCCAAATCCGAGTTCTCTAAGCTTAGTAGCTAGTTCTACGACCAACGGCTTATCCTTATCTGCAATAGTAAGGAGAACATTGCCCGCTAGTGGAAGCCTCGAACCAGCAGCGGATTGGGATTTAGCAAAGGCCATGGCGAAATCTTGATCAATTCCCATGACTTCGCCTGTGGAGTGCATTTCTGGACCGAGAATAATGTCTGTGCCAGAAAACTTGATATAGGGAAACACCGCTTCTTTTACCGCGGTATAGGGTGGAATAACTTCATTTGTAAAGCCAAGGCTATCTAGCTTAATACCTAATAGTACATTAGTAGCAATTTTTGCAAGAGAGATACCAATGCTCTTGCTGACAAACGGCACAGTTCGTGATGCCCGGGGATTAACCTCTATTAAATAGACTTGCTCTCCCTTAATCGCAAATTGAATATTGAGGAGTCCGACAACCCCGATTTCAATGGCTAGGAGCTTTGTTTGTCGTCGTATCTCGTTTAGGATCTTTGGCGAGAGACTAAACGGAGGAAGGGCGCAGGCGCTATCGCCAGAATGTATACCTGCGCGTTCGATATGTTCCATGATCCCTCCGATGACACAATTACTTCCATCAGAGACCGCGTCGACATCAACTTCAATGCTATCTTCAAGAAATCTATCAATGAGAATCGGATGCTCCGGCGATGGTTTAACTGCTTCCTGCATATAACGAGAGAGTGAGGTTTCGTCATAGACAATTTCCATTGCTCTGCCACCGAGAACATAAGAGGGGCGCACAAGTACGGGGTAGCCAATATCTTTCGCTACTACCTGAGCTTCAGCTATCGAACGTACAAGACCATTTTGTGGTTGTAGCAGCCCTAGCTTGGTCACGATTGCTGAAAATTTTTCGCGGTCTTCGGCGAGATCAATGGCCGTTGGTGAAGTTCCTAGCACATTGATTCCTGCTTTTTCTAGTGATAAGGCTAGTTTTAGCGGTGTTTGGCCTCCAAATTGGAGAATAACTCCATCGGGTTTCTCGTTCTGACAAATCTCTAGAACATTTTCTAAGGTCAACGGTTCAAAATAGAGCGTATCCGAGGTATCATAGTCAGTACTGACTGTTTCTGGGTTGCAGTTAACCATAATCACAGTGCTGCCTTTTTCTCGTAGGGCAAAGGCAGCTTGAACACAACAGTAGTCAAACTCAATCCCTTGTCCTATTCGATTTGGACCACCACCAAGGATCATCACTTTGTGTGTTTTTTTTGGCACAACCTCATTCTCCTCACCGTGATAGGTAGAGTAGAAGTAGGGGGTGACTGCGTCAAATTCTGCAGCACATGTATCAACAGATTTGAACACAGCGAAAATCTCCTGTTTCTGGCGAATAGCGCGAATGGCGCTTTCATCCATTTGATAAATATGAGCGATCTGTTGATCAGAAAAGCCATAGTTTTTGGCTGTCTGTAACAGTTTTTTTGTTAAGGAAGTGCTTCGTAGTTTGATCTCAATATCCAAAATCTGTTGCATATTGTGCAAAAACCAACGATCAATTCCAGTCAAAGTATAGATTTCATCAATGGACATGCCAATTAGCAGAGCATAGCGAATATAGAAAATTCTCTCAGCCGTAGGTACTAAAAGATAGTGGGTAATCTCTTCTTTGAATACATCGGCTGCGTTCGCTTGTGTCAGCTCTTCATAGGAGTAGCGATCCTGGCCGTCTGTTCCCCAACCAAACCGCCCTTGTTCTAAGGAGCGGAGGGCCTTTTGAAAAGACTCCTTAAATGTACGACCAATAGCCATGACCTCGCCTACGGATTTCATCTGGGTGGTTAAGCGTACGTCGGTATCATAAAACTTCTCAAAATCCCAGCGGGGTACCTTGGTAACACAATAGTCTATTGCTGGTTCAAAACAAGCTGGGGTTTTGCTGGTTATATCGTTGGGTAATTCATCGAGGGTATATCCAATTGCTAGCTTGGCAGCAATTTTGGCGATGGCAAACCCTGTTGCTTTTGAGGCTAAGGCTGAACTGCGTGATACCCGTGGATTCATCTCCACCACTACCCGTTTGCCGGTCTCGGGATCTACCGCGAATTGAATATTTGAACCGCCCGTCTCCACTCCGATGGTGCGAATTATCTTCAGTGCTTCGTTGCGCATCTGTTGGTATTCTAAATCGGATAGGGTCTGAATTGGTGCTACTGTTATGCTATCTCCCGTATGGATTCCCATAGGATCCACATTTTCCATGGAACAAACAATGACCACATTGTCAGCTATGTCTCGCATTACTTCAAGTTCATATTCTTTCCACCCGATCACAGATTCCTCAATCAGTACTTGTGAGCTCGGACTTTGAGTGAGTCCGCTATGGGTGATTTCCCGAAGCTCCTCTAAATTGCAAGCCACACCACCGCCAGCCCCACCTAAGGTAAAAGACGGACGGATGATTAAGGGGAAGCCGTTGTGATTGGCAAATTCCTCTGCTGCTTCTACGGAGGATACATGGGCGCTAGCAAGAACGCCTACCCCAATGCTCTCCATGATCTCTTTGAAAATCATCCGATCTTCAGTCTTTTGAATCGCATCATAGCTCGCTCCGATCAGCTCCACGTTATACTTGGCTAAAACGCCTTGTTTGTAGAGAGCACACGCAGCATTTAACCCAGTTTGGCCTCCTAAGGTCGGCAGTAGAGCATCAGGGCGTTCTTTAGCAATTATCTGCTCGATTATAGCTGGTTCAATTGGTTCGATGTAGGTCTTGTCAGCCATATCCGGATCGGTCATAATCGTAGCTGGATTACTGTTTATGAGTATTACCTGATACCCCTCTTGGCGTAGGGTTTTACAGGCTTGTGAGCCTGAGTAATCAAACTCACAAGCCTGCCCAATAATAATAGGGCCCGATCCGATAATCAGGATTTTTTGGATGTCTAGTCGTTTTGGCATTTGATCACTCCTTCTCCTTGTCCATGAGTTCTGCAAAACGCTGAAACAGATAACGAGCATCGTGGGGACCTGGAGATGCTTCTGGGTGGTGCTGAACAGAGAAGCACTTTAGCTGTGAATGCAGTAAGCCCTCGACTGTATTATCATTTAAGTTGATATGAGTTATCTCCAACCCCGCTAGGAGATGATTTGTTCTTAACCTACTCGGAGAAGGTAACTCTAAGCAAAATCCGTGGTTTTGAACGGAAACTTCCACATGATCAGTGGAAAGATCTTTGACTGGATGATTACCGCCTCGATGCCCAAATTTTAGTTTATAGGTCTTTAGTCCCAAAGCTTGCCCAATAATCTGATGGCCAAAGCAGATTCCAAAAATAGGGATCTTACCGACTAGCTTGGTGACTTCAGTCACAGCATACGGTACAGCACCTGGATCACCAGGTCCGTTTGAAAGGAAAATGCCATCAGGCTGATATTGCATAATCTCTAATGCTTTTGTGCTAGCAGGAACCACGGTCACTCGGCAGCCAACAGCAGTAAGCATGTCTAAAATGCTCTTCTTTATTCCAAAGTCTATAGCTACTACGTGATATCTTTCATTCGTTCCGTAGCTATACGCTTGCTTGCATGAGACATCCTTAACTAAGTCGCGACCTGCGAACTTAGGAAGACTTTGTACCTTAAATAGTAACTGATCGAGAGAATCCGTGTTCGTGGAGAGAATGGACATCATTGCCCCAGCGCTTCGAATATGTCGTGTTAGTGCTCTTGTATCGATACCATGAACACCAAGGATTTGATATTGCATGAGAAACTGCTTGAGGCTCGATTGCGCGCGCCAATTACTGTAGTAATCATGATATTCATGAACCAAAAGTGCTTCAATCTGTGGAGAGTTCGATTCATTATCTAAATCTGTAACGCCATAATTACCGATTAACGGATACGTCATGGCTAAAATCTGACCACAATACGAAGGGTCTGTAATGATCTCTTGATAACCTGTCATACTTGTGTTGAAAACGATTTCTCCAGTTGCTTCGCCAGAGCCAGTAAAGGACTCTCCTGATAGATGAAACCCATCTTCTAAAACTAGTAGCGCTTTTATGATGAAACCTCCTTTACCACTAACTTGTATTTTCGGTTCAATGCGGAATTTCACAGTCCATGTTGATTGTGTTCTCTTAAATATACTGGTTATACGGGGTCAAGTAAAGAGATATTGCGAAATAATACTGGTATACATCTACACTTAACCCCAGATACAAAACTGCTAAAATTGCTCGTTTGAAAGAGGGCATTCGCAATGTATAGCGAATTAATTATACTAAGGAAGAAATGAGTTTTCTAAATTAGAGATTTTAATGGAGGGATAGTGTAATATGAAATTGTCAGTGTTTACTGTGTGTACACCGGATTACAACCTTGAGGAAACAGTGGTTAAACTTAAAGAATTAGGTTATGATGCAATTGAGTGGAGGGTTAGTAAAGCTTTAACAGAAGATCCTAATCCAATACCTCCACAGGATAAGTGGTATTGGAACTATAATAAGAGTACAGTCGATCTGGATACTCTAGAGGAGAATGGGGAGTATCTTAAGTCGTTAAGCGATAAATATGATTTGCCCATTGTGAGTTTAGCCACATACCTCAGTGTAGTTGAGGTGGAAAAAGTAGAAATGGTATTAAAAGTAGCCGCTCAAATAGGTGCACCTCGAATTCGCGTGCAAGTGCCTGGCACTAAAGGAGTTGGGGACTACAATGCTCTTTTCGATAAAACAATACAAGATATAAAGGTGATTGAGCAATTAGCTAAGAAATTCCAGGTAAAGGTTAGTTTTGAAACGCATCACGGTAACCTAATCCCAAGTGCTAGTGCAGCGTACCGCTTAGTGTCTAATTTTGACAGCAAATATATCGGGGTTACATATGATGTAGGCAACACGGTGCGCGAGGGATATGAGTCGTATAACATGGCTTTTCAGTTGCTCGGAGAGTACCTGGATCACGTCCATATTAAAAATGCTCGTTGGTTCGTAAGTGGTCTGACCGAACAGGGAGCGCAAAAATGGATATGTGAATGGGTACCAATCAAAGCAGGACAGGTTGATATGGCACAGGTAATCAGTGAGCTAAAAGCCGTAGGTTATGATGGTTATTTATCCATTGAAGATTTCTCTAATGAGCAGAGCACGGAAGTGAAATTAGAGGAATGTGCTCAATACTTACGGGATTTATTAGGAGAGTAGGATACTTTATCATCATCCGCTTCATTTGATACATCGAGTGGTAGCTATTCTAGGGGTGCTTGATGATCACACACTAGATCATCTCAACATCCCGATCATAATGGATTAAACAGTAAAGGTGTCGATTTTCATGATTAAAGAACAATATGCTGTTGCAATTGTTGGCTGTGGGGGTATGGGAGGTGGGCATGCTATCGCCATAGCTAGCGGCACAGGTAATGCTATTTGGAATACGAATGCTGCGCAAGGGACATTCTGGAAGGGCAATATGCATACAGATATAGCAAATAAACTTAGGCTTGCAGGGGTATATGATATTGATCCTGTACGTCAGCAGTGGGCGGCCGAACGTGGATTCCACAACTATGATAGTTTTGAAGCGATTCTTGCTGACGAAGCAGTGGACATAGTGCTTATTGCAACCCCAAACCATCTCCATCATGAAGAGGCAATCGCTTCTTTGCGTGCAGGTAAGCATGTTCTTTGCGAAAAGCCTGTCACTCCCACTAGTGGAGAACTAGACGAGATTATACGTGTGGCTAAGGAAACAGGCAGAGTTTTCTATCCGCGGCAGAACCGTCGGTGGGATGAAGATTATCTCATTAGCAAAAAGATTTATGACGAAAATCTTGTAGGTCAAGTTTTCAATATTCAATGTCATGTCCAGGGTTCTCGGGGTATACCAGGTGACTGGAGAGGCATGAAAGCATACGGCGGAGGAATGATGCTAGATTGGGGTGTTCATCTTCTTGACCGCCTACTCATTATGATTCCAGAGAAGATTAAAAAGGTTTTTTGTTCCCTCACCCATATCAAAAATGATGAGGTGGATGACGGATTTAAGATGCATATGACATTCGAGAGCGGCCTTACTGCGGATATCGAAGTAGGTACTTGCCATTTTCTAAGGCTTCCTCTTTGGGTTATTGCTGGCAATAATGGGAGTGCTCATATCGATAACTGGTCCTGTGAAGGCAAAATGGCTCGTCTTAAAAGTTGGGACGATAAGGATGCATCGCCCATTCTTGCAGGTGCTGGTCTAACAAAGACTATGGCTCCCCGCCAAGAAAACTCGGTGGAGATTTTGCCTTTACCCTCAGTAGAATTTGACAATAATGAGTTATATAGCAACTTAGTAGACACGATTAATGGTACTGCAGCTCAAATTGTCACGAATGAACAAGCTCTTCGAGTGTTGAAGCTGATGGAGGCTGCATTCAAGTCTGCTAAAGAGGGTATTGTGGTTAATTTTGAGTAAGTGACGAAACATGATCGATATTTTATCGGTGAGCATGGGGGGGTAATCCTGTGCTCACCTTTTTTGTTCGTTGTCGCGATCTAAGCGTCGTGAGTATTTGCGAACCGATGGTCTCCTGCGATAAGCGCAACAGCGCTCGACTTCAAATAGGACTAGGTGGGCTAACTGTCTGTGCTCGTTATCAAGATTGTACGATTGCGTCCTAAAGCTTTTGCTCGATATAAGGCTTTATCGGCTTGTAAAAGTAACTTATCAATGGTCTTAGTTTCTGCATTAAGGGAGGTTACACCGATACTGACCGTATAGGTAATGGACATGCCATTGGTTTCAAAGGGTTTTTGCTCGATACGTTGACGAATTCGTTCTGCAACTAAAAAACCCCGTTTTGAGTCGGTCTCTGGTAGGGTTACTGCAAATTCTTCGCCGCCTATGCGAGCTAGGGTATCCACTTCACGGAGGGTATCTGTCAGGATATCGGTAAAATGCTTCAAAGCTTGATCACCTGTCTGGTGTCCAAAGGTGTCGTTGATCCGTTTAAAGAAATCGATATCAAACATAAGCAAGGTCAAAGGGATGTTGTAGCGTTGCGAACGTTCTAATTCCTTCTGCGTAGCTTCCATAAAAAAACGGCGATTCCACACCCCTGTGAGCTCATCCCTTGTTGCTAAGAGCTTTAACTGCATTTCTGCTTGCTTACGTTCGGTAATATTGACTGATGTAGCCACGATATAGTCATAACCATTTATACTTATTTTTTCTAGGTGGACATCCTCCCAAAAGGATTCACCCGTTTTCGTGAGGCTCAACCATTCGAAATGTTGGGATCCTTCGGCTAATACTTTTTGATTCATGGCAATAGCATCTTCGAGACTATAAGGTTTATCAGCCCATATTCTTGTTTGTTGAAGCTCTTTCAGATTTTTGCATCCATGTTGGGCAATAGCACTTGGATTTGCTTCAATAATCGCCCCATCTTGTATGCTGACAAGTAAGATAGAGCACGGGGAGTTATCAAAGAAAATCCGCATTTTTTCTTGGTTTTCTCTCAGTCTCTGTTCCACTTGTTTTTGCGCAGTGACATCGTGGATAAAAAGCATTAATCCCATGTTGTTGGTCGAGAGCTTAAGAGGTGAGAAGTCTATTTGATACCATTGGTTATCGCGCTCTATAGTAAGCGATGCAGTTCCATCCATTTGATTATGAGTTTGTGTTTGGCCTACTATTTCTGGCCAATGCTTTAACACTCCAGTTATGTGCTTGCTAGCAACCGCGTTTTGAACATGGAGATAGCGACAGGCATTTTCGTTAATCTCTATGATGGAACCTGCATCATCTATAACCAAAATACCACAGGATAAGGAGTCATACAGAGTTCTTTGATTAATAGGGTATTTGGTGAACAAACGGTGCCGAAAAAGCCCCCAGAACACCAAAATACTACTTATGGTAAAGCTATAGACAGTAATGTCAAATTGCCAATGTTGATGGAAGAGAATATAGATGAGAAAACTTAGGGAGGGAATCATGCTGGCAATGAATACAATGAGTACCTGTTTTCGATAGGTTTCTGTGGCATGGAGCCACATGGTAAAGAAAAACACATTACTAACAGAAATGGATAGTAGCGTGAAGCTACTATGAATCCAATACCAGATACCACTATCGTATGCGAAAACAGGAAAGCCCCCTGTTGTACAGATACGAGGATTAAGATAAAACAACTCGTGGATAGCACTACTCCAAACAATCAGCAAGGAAACGAAAGGAATGAAGAATAGAATAATTAAGCTAGCTTTGGGTGCTGGAAGCGTTCTATGGGTGTATCCTAATGCAAAGAGGAACATAAGACCAGATATGGGAGCCAGTCCCAGATACTGAATACGTAACCAGAAGATCATGTGGGTTAAGTCTTGTGAGGATGTTTCTAGTGCATATCCTAGGGTATAAATAGCAACAGAAATAAGGAGTAAGGCAAAAGCCTTGGCTCCAGCTGTTTCTTTGTATTGATAGGTCCAATACGATAAACCAAGTAGTAATAGTCCCGAAAAAAAGAGGGGAAGAGAATAAGCATTAAAGTACATATACATACCTCTTTTGCTAATACATCATGAAATTAACGATACAGTGAGTATATATTCGCCTTTTTTAGGTGTGGTTCCTCTAATCGACGGAACTTTACCCTATTTTGATGCTTGAATTGAAAATATGATTTAGCGAAAATGATTTGAAAGTAATGGTAAATTATGTTAAAATAGATGTAACGATATTAATTCTTTTTGAAGTCGTATTCTGCGCAGCAAATAGCAATCGCACTTGGAATGTAGGAAGTGCAGATTTGGGAGGTAAGCATTATGAAGACAGACAAAGGAATACTTTTTCTCGGTCCATGGGTAATCGATCGGGTGAAGAAATTTAAGGACGGCAGAGAGGTGATAGGGTATCACCAAACAGGATTTGCAACAAGCAGCAATAGTGACAGCCCTATACATAATGCTTCTATATATGTAATCTCTACTGTGGTTAAGGACGCCGAAGGCAAAATGGTAGATCACGCTCGACTGATGCAGCTTGTTGGGGCTTCGGGTGATGTCGCATGGGCGTATGCGATTAGAAGAGCCGACACGAAAGAAGGCGAGTACTCTTTCAAACTTAAATCTGGAATAGGTTGCTGGAAAAATATTGTTGGTACAATAAAAGAAACAGGCTTTATTGAAGAAAGAGTTGACAGCTTTACTCACATTTCGCTTGAGGCTTCTTTTGAAATCGGAGATGGGGACAGGGCGCAGTATTACGAGCATAAGACGCTTTACAAGAACTCTGATCAGGGATACAGCTTTCATGGCGCTCATGTGCATGAATTTCAAATGGATTTGCCTGGCTGTGAAATCGATAATATTGTTCTTAACAAACAAGACGGAGTTATTATCAGCGAGATTGCAGATAGCCCCCGTCACAATGCTACCTGCTGCGACAGAGGCTATATGATGCGTAAGGGTGATCGTACTCTTGGCGACGTTATGCTGCTCGAAGATACAGACGCAGAAGGCAATGTAATATGGATTTATCATGAGTGGTGGTATGGTGTGGGACCTGGAATATATGAGATTATGGGCGGTCACGGAAAATGGTCTGGCATAAGCGGAACAGGAAGATCTGTGAGCATGATCAGTAAACGGCAGGATGAGTGGTTTATGCCCACCTGGGAGTTAAGCTGGAACATATAGAGGTCCTGAAGCTCACTATGGCATTTTTACAGATCAAATGGTGGTAAGGAGAAACTATTTAACTGAAGAAGAGTTGGTAGAGCTTATTGCTCTAACTGGTATTTTACCTGGTCCAAGTAGTACCCAAACTATTGTTGCTATCGGCCATAAAATCGGAGGACCATTTTTGGCATTTGATCAATACGAGAATGGGGGTTGTTGTATGGTACAGCCAAAAAGAGAATGCATTGCCATGATTCTAGCTGGAGGTCAAGGAAGTCGATTAGAAATATTGACAAGTAAAGTAGCAAAACCTGCTGTACCCTTTGGAGGGAAATATCGGATAATTGATTTTTCTTTGAGTAATTGTTCTAACTCTGGTATTTATACTGTAGGCGTGTTAGTTCAATATCAACCGCTAGCACTAAACTCATATTTAGGGATTGGAGCACCCTGGGGTCTAGACCGAAGAAATGCTGGAGTCACTGTATTGCCGCCTTTTGTGCGCACAGGTGGGGGTGAATGGTATAAGGGGACTGCAAATGCTCTTTTTCAAAACATCGAGTTTATTGAAATGTATGATCCCGAATACATCCTTGTTCTCTCAGGTGATCATGTCTATAAGATGGACTACTCTCTAATGCTAGATTTTCACAAAGAGCAACAAGCTGCGACCACTATAGCATCCATACAGGTTCCTTGGGAAGAAGCTAGTCGGTTTGGAATTCTAGACTGTAGTGAAGATATGTCGATTGTAGAATTTGCAGAAAAACCACTCGAGCCGAAAAATAACCTGGCTTCGATGGGTGTTTACATATTTAACTGGCAGGTTCTTAAGCACTATCTCGAGTTAGATGAGGTAGATACAAGTTCTGCTCACGATTTTGGCAGAAACATTATCCCAACCATGCTCAACAATGGTGAGAAAATGTCTGCATATCTTTATAATGGTTACTGGAAGGATGTTGGTACTCTGGAAAGCTTGTGGCAAGCAAACATGGATTTACTTGCTGATAATCCACTCTTAACACTTGATGATCCTAACTGGCGTATTTACTCCACTAATCCAAGCAAGCCAGCTCAGTATATTGGGAAGAATGCAACCGTTTCAGAGTCTCTAGTCAACGAAGGGTGCTACATCGAAGGAGATGTAAAACATTCGGTTTTATTTACTGGTGTCACCATTGGCAAGGGTTCGAAGGTTATTGATTCTGTGCTCATGCCAAATGTGAGAGTTGGGAATAATGTTGTGATCCACAGATCGATTGTTGGTAGTGAGACGGTAATCGAAGATCATACATACATCGGCGAGAGACATAATACGGAGAGGTTGACTGTGGTTGGTGGATCGTTAACCATACCAAGTAGGAAAGAATTAATCGGTACTATCGGTTAAGGAGTGAGTTAGTTTGAAAAATGTAATGGGTGTCATTAATGTGACGGAGTCACCAGATATGTTCCAGGGTTTGATTACGAATCGAACATTAGCGACACTTCCCTTTGGGGGTCGATATTGTTTAATTGATTTTATCCTATCCAACATGGTGAATTCTAATATCTATAATGTGGGAATATTTGCTAAAAATTACAGTCGTTCTTTGATGGATCATATTGGAACTGCGTCGGAATGGGATTTGAATAAGAGACAGGATCGATTGTTCATTCTCACACCACACCAAACAACAACAGACGATATTGGTGATGCAGGTTTGTTGTACCAGCACCTTGATTACTTTGAACGTAGTACTCAAGATGTGGTTGTTCTTGCCGATAGTTCCACAGTTAGTAATATTAACTTTACTGACGCAGTTCAATTTCACCTGGATAAGAAGGCTGATATTACGGTAATGTATCAATCAAGAGATGTCCTAAAAGTGAAACCGAATTGTACGTTAATCGATCTAGATGCAAATCAGAGAGTAACAGGGATGGAGATAAACCCCTTCTATCGACGAAGTAAAAATATGTCATTAAAAATCTATATTATTTCTAAAACGTTGCTTATGGAATTAGTTGATCAGTTAGTATCTAGGGGAGAAAAGCATATTGTTATGGATGGTATTGTGAAAAATATATCTTCCCTTAAAGTATATGGGTTTGACTATCAGGGTTATTTAGCTTGTGTTTGCTCGCTCCAGAGTTACTATCACCATAATATGAATCTACTGCAACCAGAAGTCTGGGGAGAGTTATTCTCAAAACCAGGGTTGATTTACACCAAGTTTATTAATGCGCCTCCTGCAAATTATCGCAATACAGCAAAAGTAAAAAACAGTATAGTTGCTAACGGTTGTGTTATTGAAGGACACATAGAAAATTGCATAATTTTTCCTGATGTCAAGGTTGAAGCTGGTGCGTATGTGAAAGACAGTCTGATTATGCACCGTAGTGTATTAAAAACAGGGTGCCACTTACAAAATGTCATTCTCGATAAGGAAGTAACTGTAACTGAGAATAAGCACTTAGTCGGAGATTGGAATTACCCGTTAGTAGTCGAGAAGAAAGTAAGCCTTTAGTGAATATGCGAAGTCTGTATAGAGAGGGTTAGGGGGTTTAGTGATGAGGGTGCTTTTTGTAGCATCTGAGGGTTTTCCATTTAGTGTGGGGAGTGAGTTAGCTGAATTAATTAGATTATTACCGCAGGAAATATCCAAAGATGATATTGATGTGCGGGTAATCCTACCAAAATATCGAGAGATATATCAAGATTCTACTAAGCAATTTAAAACCGTAACGGACTTTACTCTTAGGATGGGGTGGAGAGAACAATATTGTAGGATTATGGGCACAGACTATCAGGGGATTCATTATTACTTTGTAGACAATGAGTACTATTTTAACCGAGACGAGCTCTATGGATACGAAGATGATGGAGAACGATTTGCCTTCTTTTGCCGTTCGGTATTAGCAGCCCTACCGCTGATAGATTTTTGCCCAGATGTTCTACATCTCCATGATTGGCAGTCTGCTATGACGAGTTTAATCATCCACAAACACTATGCCAATAACAGCTTCTATGCGAACATCAAGACAGTTTTTACCATTCACAATGTAAAGCATCAGGGGATTTTTCCTAAGCATGTTCTAGGAGATTATCTGGATTTAGGGTGGGATTGCTTTCATATTAATGGAATAGAGTTTAATGATCAAGTGAATTATCTTAAGGCTGGCCTAGCATATTCGCACATCATAACAACAGTGAGTCCAGGTTATGCTCGCGACATCCTGGATCCAATCTATGGAGAATCTATGGATGGAATGCTGGGTTTGCGCAAGGATGATCTCTATGGTATTCTTAACGGGGTTGATTATCAGCAGTACAATTCTAACGAAGATTCACTGAACGCCAAGTATTTTAACGCTGATAGCTTAGGGAATAAGCAACATAAGAAAATGAAATTACAGAAGGAGTTAGGTCTGCTAGTTGATAGGAATATCCCAGTACTAGCAATGATAACCCCGTTAGTAACGGAAAAGGGATTGGATTTAGTTGGGGCAATTATGAGTGAGCTTCTTAAGGAAGAGATGCAAGTGGTGATTTTAGGCACTGGAGAGGAACATTATACTAAAGTATTTCAGTTTTGGTCAATGCAAAAACCTCATAAACTTTGCGTAAGGATTGGTGATGATAAGACACTAGCTCGACGAATCTATGCTGGTTCTGACATGCTTTTAGTTCCCTCCTTTGTTGAACCATTTGGGCTTTCGCCACTAATTGCACTTCGATATGGTACCATACCCATTGTACGAGAAACAGGTGGTCTAAGAGATACCATTAGATCCTATAACGAAGAAACGCAGGAAGGAAATGGTTTTTCTTTTGTTAATTATACGGAGCACGATCTGTTATCCACAATCCGCCGCACTTTGTCGTACTATCATAATAAGCTAGTTTGGGATCGTATTCAAAGCAATGCTATAGGATGTGACTACTCATGGAGTCAGTGTGCTCATGAATATATTAAATTGTACCAAAAAATCTCTATAGATTCAAATCACCTCTCGGTCTATAGATGAAGTTGCTTATTACGTTTTAGACCAATCCAAGAAGGAGGGAGGTGGTGCACAAATCGGGTACTGCTATTCAACCAATATTAGGAGGGATTTATTATGTCAAATGACAAGTACACATCAATCGTAAACCTCGATTTCCAGTACGCACATAGGTTTATGAATTGGCCAAGAGAAGCAAAGCACCTACACGGGCACTCAGGTCTTTTAACGATTGAACTTGAAGACACCGTAGACCCAGTAACTGGATTTGCACACGCTTGTAAAGATGGATTCAAGAAAGCATGGGAAGTTTGTGACCATTTCCATCACGCAACATTGTTTCAAGAAGGCGACCCTCTTCTTGACGCTGTTCTTGCTGTATACGAAAAGGAAGGTATTACTAATGACCCAGAGCATTGTGTTCCTCTTAAAAAGATAGACCACGCCCTTGCTTGGTCATACCCAGAATACAGAATAGTTGTGACCAAGAAAGTTTCTACTTGCGAGAATCTTTGCGAACTCTTCTACGAGCTTCTTAAAGACAAGATGCCGATTAAAAAGATTACTTATCGCTCATCTTCTATGAACGCTGCATCGAAAGAGTATAAGTAAAAAATCGTATTCAGCTAGAGGAGCGGACACATTAAAGGTGTCCGCTCCTCTCTCTACTGCTTTGTGAGTGTCTTTATATTGGTTGTTTAGGTAGTAGTTTCAGTGTTTTATCTCTACTAGTACCAGCTGTGATATTAAGTAAAGTGACATGGTAGTGTCCTTGCGTCCATGGGATTTTGCCGTCCTGGTACCATTTACTGAACCTATGACCAGATTGACCAGGGCCAATAATATGCTCCGCTTTGCTTAGATCAGCAGTATCTACAATAAAACGCCACCCAGCTCCATGATTAACCGTTCCCGATTGGCGATTCCATCCAGCAGCCATTACCGTGTTTGAACTGCCACTTAATGGAATTGGCTTGGAGTTGAATAAATATTGAAGTGATTTAACTCGTCCTAACAGATGGGAAAACGAGATGCTGTGGAATGCTCCCCAAGTCCATGTATGGGGGTTATTACCTTGTAACTTAGATATACGTTCAACCGTTAATTGTAATGAGTTGTGTACCACAACTGCAAATCCTCCTTGAGCATTCACCCAGTGACTCTGTTCACCTTGACTCACTTTACGAATTATCTCATCGAATTTTGTTGTCCGATTATCAAACAGCTTGATTACTTGTTTGTCAATTCTTTGGACAAGAAGCTTATAGATTTCGTCCATCCAGATATTAAAAACCAAAGGCGCAGCTGCTGATTTATCCTCTTCATAGTCCCACGCCTTTAGAATGGAAATAACCTCAGACTGCAGTTGATCTACGTTCTGCTGTGAGATTATGTCTAATAATATGGGCAGTATCCCCTGGGCTTGTAGGTTATAAGTGTCATACTGTAATTCTTTCATATCATTAAGGGACAGTGTAGATTTTGAATGTAAGAAATCTACAATCCGCTGTTGCCGATAGGATGGAGCCCATGTGTAGCTGATGTGATAAGGATAGCTATCATCTACGAGTTTGTGATTAGCAGTAGAGATAAATCCTTCCTCAGGGTTAATTATGGTAGGTAGCTCATCCCATGGAATAAAACCCTCCCACTCATATTCATCAGTCCACCCCGGTATAGGAACCAATCCAGAAGTTCTGGTTTTACGAATTGGAATTAGTCCGTTAGTCCTATACGCTATCGTTCCATCCTTACAAGCAAACACAAAATTCTGTACAGGGGTCTGAAAGGACTGCAATGCTTGTGCAAACTCATCCCAATTCTGGGCTTTGTTCATGTCTACTATTGCCTCGAGTTCAGCCGATGGCTGATAAGCTGTCCATTTTAACGAAAGGGCATAATGAGCAGCATCAAGAGATGTAAACTTGGAGATAATGGGGCCATGTCTAGTGATTTCTGTTTCGTGGAAATGAGAATTTTGTCCTTTTACCCGAATTTCATCCTTGACTACATCAGCTTCTTCCCAGTTTCCCAAATATTCAAACAAGCGAGGGTTTTTGCTGTTTCTTTTCTCGAGGTACAAATCCTGTACATCTGCACCCGTATTCGTAACTCCCCATGCAATAAACTCATTATGACCAAGCATAACGCCAGGTATCCCAGGTATAGTTACACCCGATACATTAGATGTTTGGGAATTAAGATGGGTTTGGTACCATACTGATGGAGTGGTCAGTTCCAGGTGGGGATCATTAGCTAATACTGGATAACCCGATTCTGTCTTACTCCCAGCAATTACCCAGTTATTACTACCGTTTGACGTATTTGGTAGCTCAATGTTTTCTAATCCAGATAGATTGATTTTGGCATCAGTCAGGTGCTTAACAGCGATCTGAGCCTGAGCAGTATCAGTAGGGAATAGCTCTAATGCTTCTTCTGTTGAGAAATTCTGTAATAAATAATTGCGGAATGCTTGCCCCTTCCAATTCCAGTTTAAATCAAATGCTAAGAGTTTTCCTATGGCCAGCGAATCCAGAGGACTCCAGGGGGTGGGTTCATAGCCGATCAATCGGAACTCCAATGGCAGTGCCTTTTTGTTAATTGCTTGGGATATATAACGATTAACACCTAGTGAGAATGCGTCTAACAGAGTTCTCGTTTCGTCTGTGTAGAGCTCTTCAGATAATTTTGCAGCTCTTCGTAGTCCTATACTTAGCATAAACTTGTCCGTAACGAGTAATTTTTCTCCAAAAATTTCGCTAAGTCCACCTGAAGCTTTCCGTCTTGCTAGATCCATCTGGAACAAGCGATCTTGTGCAGTTACATAACCTTGAGCAAAGAACAGATCATGTTCATTTTCAGCCCTAATGTGTGGCACCCCGTTTTCGTCTCGAGTGATAGTTACAACTTGCTTGAGCCCATCCAAAATTAGCTCTCCCTCTAACTGGGGCAAGCTCTTTTTTATCTGTATGTAGCACCAGATAACTACCGTAAGTATTAGAGTAGCCATTGCGATGATAATCATCCACACAGTATTCGTCCTCCTCGAAAAAGCGTTAATGTGTTATGTTATAGTATTAGATTCAGATCGAACGAACTCCTTGTATACACTTAAACATTATACTTGAATTATGGAGGTGATGGGAGAGTTGTTTTAACGTTTTTCGTTAAAATATAGTTGACAAACGTAATTTAGTCTGACATACTAGCGTTGAATACTTTGAGTATAGGCAAAAGCTTCAACAAGAAAGCGATGAAACACTATAGAGGTGGTAGTGATGGCAATTATTTTGCGGCTTGATCGAGTAATGGCTGATCGGAAAATGTCTCTAAATGAATTAGCAGAGCAAGTTGGTGTAGCTAACGTGAATTTGTCTAACATTAAACGAGGGAAGATTAGCGCTATTCGTTTCTCTACACTGAATGCAATATGTGATGTACTAAACTGCCAACCCGGAGATATAATCGAGTTCCAGAAGGATACTGCAGGTGATCAAAATGCAGCTAAATAGCGAGATTATTGCTGTTGATTTGCTGACGGATCATCTGAAGTCTTCCATGTATAAGTTGATGGTCGAGTTTTATGATCAAACCAATTATGTTGTCTTCTTACATGATCTAAAGGATAAGGATTATTGCATATTGCTTTATACGCCTGACAATGAGTTGCGAGGTTTTACCACTGTTAAGCAGGTGAGGTTTACGCTAGATGATACCGACATCTTTGGTGTGTTCTCGGGCGACACAATAATTCATAGTGATAACTGGGGAAGTTTAGAGCTCTTTAAATCCTTCGCGAAGCTCGTCTTTGAGCTTGGCTCATACCATCAAGATTTTTATTGGTTTTTAATATCCAAGGGCTACAGAACATATCGAATGCTTCCCGTATTTTTCAAGGAGTTCTACCCTAACTACCAGCACACAACGCCTGCTTATGAACAAAGTATTATCAATGGCTTTGGCATGTATAAATACCCAGAAGAATTTGACCTGCTAAGTGGTGTAGTCTGTTATAAGGGGATTAAGGATAAACTAAAGTTAGGGGTTGCGGATATTACCGACAAGCAGTTACGAGATAAAAACATTGCCTATTTTGTGGATAAGAATCCTGGTTATATTCAGGGTAATGATCTAGTATGCTTGGCTAGGCTTCATCCTGACAGTTTAAGAGAGCCTGCAAGGAGGTTACTCTTAGGTGGATAGTGTGATAAGTAGCTTTCTGTGTTTTATTGCAAATAGCATTTGTTGCAATGGCTATAAACGGGAATACCATAGATTTATAGGTACTACCGATCTTGCAGCCGTACAAGAGCATAAGCTCCTCAGTATCCTATTAAAGAATAGGGACTGTGTCTATGGCAAGCGCTATAAGTTTTCGCAAATTCAGAGCGTCGCTGATTATCAGGAGCACGTACCGTTAACGTGCTATGAAGACTATGTACCCTATATCGATCAGATTTGTCAGGGTATGCCCAAAATTCTAACAGAAGAAGAGGTGTTGATGTTAGAGCCTACAAGCGGATCAACTGCCGCATCAAAGTTGATTCCGTACACAAAGAGTCTTCGCGAGGAGTTTCAGAAAGGCATAAAGCCTTGGATCTATGCACTATACACTAACAATCCTAAGCTGCGCTCTGGTAAAAGCTACTGGTCAATTACACCCATCACTCACCAGGAGAAATTTACGAGTGGCGGTATACGCATTGGCTTTGAGGAAGATAGCCAGTACTTTGGTAAACTAGAGAGATTTTTGCTTGATCTTGTCTTTGCAGTGCCTGGCAAGCTCGTTAAGCAAGCTGCAATTGATCAGTTTTATCAAGTGACATGTGAAAAATTACTACTGTGTAGAAATCTTAGCTTGATCTCCATTTGGAATCCCACATTTTTATTGCTTTTGCTAGACTTTATTACAGCGAACCAGGATGCCTTACTAGCTAGCATCAGCAGCAAAAGTCCCGAGCAGGCTCTCGAGCTGAAAGCACTTATCCAAAACAGAAACTATCAATTGATCTGGCCGAAATTAGCGATAATTAGTTGTTGGGGAGATGGTCAGGCAAACCAGTATTTGCCGAAAGTGCAAGCGCTGTTTCCTGATGTGAGCATTGAACCAAAAGGGGTCTTAGCTACGGAAGCCTTTGTTTCCTTTCCCCTACATGGACTTAATGGTACTGTATTGAGTGGTCATTCTCATTTTTTTGAGTTTCTATCCGTCGATGATGGTCGGATATATCTTGCTCATCAGCTGCAAACGGGATCGAAGTATGTGGTTATCCTGACTACATCGGGTGGATTGTATCGCTATAATCTTAATGATGTTATCCAGGTTTATGATTTTTTCGGTTGTTATCCAGTCATAGGATTTATAGGTAAGCAAGATAAGGTGTCCGATCTCTTTGGCGAAAAGCTTCATGAGCTTTTTATCAGTCATATCTTTGCTGAGCTTAATATAGCAGACTTTTGCATGCTAGCACCGCAGGGTGATCATTATGTAGTTTATACAACATGCGAGGTTAATCGAGAAGAACTAGAAAAGGCTTTATGCGAAAATTATCATTATGACTACTGTCGTAAGCTCGGTCAATTAAAACCACTGAGATTGTTTCGATTAACTGGAGATCCTCTGCAAGAATATACAGCAGAGTGTCTTCGCCAAGGGAAGCGGCTTGGAGATATAAAAACCCCAGTTCTATCAGTATATCCAGATTGGGATTTGATTTTTAAAGGAGAATATTTATGCGAATAGCCTTACTAGCTCCCGCGGGAGCTATGCATCGCTACAATGGTAGCTTTGGAAAATCACTGCACTATGCACCCCTAACGCTAACTACCTTAGCAGCGTTAGTGCCCGAGGAGTTAAAGGCAGATATACGAATATACGATGAAACTGCAGGCTCCATCCCTTTGGATCTAGATGCTGATATCGTTTGCATTACTTGTATTACAGGGACTGCTCCTCGATGCTATGCATTTGCAGACTATTATCGCAGTAAGGGTAAAACAGTTGTCTTAGGCGGGGTACATCCCACAATGCTACCCGAAGAAGCTAGTCAACATGCAGATGTAGTGATTACTGGTTTTGCCGAGTTTACCTTTCCTCAAATGCTTTATGATTACCATAACCACTGTTTAAAGCAACGGTATACCCAAGGTGCCGATTATACCATCGCGGGTCGAGTAAGACCACGGCGCGATCTGCTTCAAAAAAAAAGCTATATTACGCTAAACACAGTAGAAGCGGTAAGGGGTTGTTCCTTACCGTGCACGTTTTGCGCTTATCCATCGGCCTTTGGTAGAACCATTTATAAACGTCCAGTAGCGGAAGTAATTACTGAGATCAAGGAGCTTAACGCACGTGAGGTTCTCTTTCCCGATGTAAATTTAATTGCAGATCAAGCTTATGCTATCGAGTTATTTACTGCAATGATTCCACTGAAAAAAAACTGGATGGGTTTGGTGACCTCGGCAGTTGGTCTAGAGGATCAGTTAATCAAAGTTCTGGCTAAAAGTGGTTGTCGAGGACTCCTTATCGGATTTGAGTCAATTAGCCAAGGATCTCAGAAATTAATCAATAAGGGAGTCAATAAAGTGCCTGAGTATCAGTTGCTCATGAAGAAGCTACATGATGTAGGTATTCTTGTCCAAGGCTGTTTTGCGTTTGGCAGCGATGATGAGGATCAGAGTGTCTTTGATAAAACGGTAGAAATGGTTATCAAAACAAAAATTGACTTGCCGCGATATTCTATCTTAACTCCTTTCCCAAAGACAGAGCTTTATCGGCAATTAGCATCAGAAAATAGGATTGTAGAACGAGATTGGGCCTTGTATGATGTGGAACACTGTGTGTTCACTCCTAAACAGATGACGGCTGATCAAGTAGAAGAAGGGTGTGCTTGGGCGTGGGAGGAAACCTATAAAGCGATGTCCATTGTTAAACGCCTGTCTCCTTTTAACCGACTTCCTTGGCTTGCTCTACCGGTGAATCTAGGATACCGAGGATATGCTGCTAAATTTCGAAGATTTACCAAAGACATAATGACTGACAATAGTGATATTCCTGAGGTGAAAAATGAAAATAACCTTCATAGTTCCAGCGATCGGTAAAAAACCTGAACAGAAATACATTGGAACCTGGAAAATGGAACCTTTAACCTATGGTACATTGTCCGCGCTAACACCAAACGAAATAGAGATTGATTTATATGATGATCGGATAGAGTTAATTGATTATGACATAGATACGGACTTAGTGGTGCTTTCTGTTGAGACATATACAGCTAAGCGAGCTTATGCTATTGCTCAGAGATTTCGAGAACGGCAGATACCTGTTGTGCTTGGTGGTTATCATGTGACTCTTTGTCCCGAGGAAGCAAGTCTTTATAGTGATTGTATTGTGATTGGAAATGCAGAAGGGGTCTGGGAGCAGCTACTAAGTGATCTTAAGCTTGGGCAACTACAAAAGGCATACCAGGGTCAGGCTTTTTACCAAAGAAAGTGTGTTGATCGAAGCTTGTATCAGGGCAAGAAATACTTGCCAATAACACTTGTAGAGACGGGTCGTGGTTGCTGCCATGATTGCGATTTTTGTGCGATCACCCACTACTATCACACGTATCACAAGCGAGATATTGATCTTATTATTGGGGATCTTGCGGCGAGTCCCCACAAACATGTGTTTTTGGTCGATGATAATCTAATGGCAGATAAGGCGAATGCCAAGGCGCTTTTTAAGGCTATGATTCCTTTAGGGATCAAATGGGCTGGTCAAGGCACCCTAGCCATGGCAAAAGACCCTGAGCTATTAAACTTAATGAAAAAAAGCGGTTGCGAGCTTATGCTTATTGGCTTCGAATCGCTCGAGCAGGATAATTTAAAACAGATGAATAAGTCGTTTAATCTTACTTTGGGGGAGCAAAATGAGTTAGTGAAGAGAATTCATGATGCCGGTATTGGGATATATGCAACATTCGTGTTTGGTTATGACCATGATACCCTAGCTACAATCGAAAACACCGTTAGGTTTGCTAAAAAGCACAATTTTTACACAGCAGCTTTTAATCACTTGTTGCCATTTCCAGGAACTCCCCTGTATACGCGCCTTTTGGAACAAAAGAGATTGATTTATGATAAATGGTGGTTAGCGGATGATTACACCTATGGTGAGCTTGCTTTTGTTCCGAAACTTATGCCAGCTGAGCGGTTAAGTACAATGTGTCGTCAAGCTCGCAAGGAATTTGCAAGTTTCCCGACAGTATTAAAAAGAGGCTTACATGCAATGCAGCGTTCGAGCCCGTTAATGTGGGGTGTGTTTTGGGCAATGAACCTCCGATTAGGTGAGGAAATTGATGAAAAGATGAACGTTCCCCTCGGGAGGAATCTAGATGAGTTCCCTAAATAGCAGGTATGAATATAGTTTAGCAACGAGTAACGATGGTCCTGATTTGCTAAGGCTTTATGAGTGCGATGAGTCCTCGGGGAACATATCGGTAATGTATACCCGCAGACCGAATCCCTATGAGTCCCTATTAAGAGAGGGGGACAAAGTAATCTTTCCAATAATGCGAGTAAAAGAAACCCAGGAACTATGTGGGGGAGGGTGCTGTGTCATCCGAAAAGCGTATGTAAATGGGCAACGAAGAATTACTGGGTATCTTACAGGTCTAAAAATTATGCCTAAGTTTCGAAGGCGAGTCCCTTATATCCAGGAGCTCTATCAGGAGTTGTTTGCTTTAACCAAAGGTGAGGTGGATCTGTTTTATACAACCATTCTTGCCGAAAATGTAGTTTTTCAACGGCTTCTAGAGAAAAAGCGGAAAAATATGCCTGTTTATCAGTTTCTTCATGACTATACGGTATATTGTTTTTTGCCGCGTTTGCCAAAAACAAGCTTGGACTTGGCTCTTGAGCAGGGAGTTAGTCGTGAAGTAATCGAGTTCTATGAGCAGCGATTGCCGCATCTTAACTTATCTCCTTACTCACTTATCGAGTCTAGCAGCTATCCTCGCTTAGACAGTAGCAATATCTATTCGTTAAAAGATGCAGCTGGGAGAGTGGTTGCTGCTTGTGGGCTTGTTGATCAAAAGCACTATAAGCAATATATTGTTACCAAGTATTCTGGTGCGCTAAATCTGCTTAGTCATCTACCCCTAACATGGATCGGCTATCCTAATTTACCAAAGGTTGGTCAGGTTATAAATTATGCGAGCATTGCTATGTTATGTGTGGACAATGATGACCGTGATCTAGCCTGTTCTTTAATGAGCAAGGTTTTTGCACAGCATAATAACTATGATTTTTTCATGCTTGGTTTAGTAGGTAATCATCCGCTTAATCAGCTATTTGAAACCTTGAAGCATATCAAGTATCCAAGCAAGCTTTATACCGTGCATAATGATCCATCTCACCTTCATCTTGATGAACGGTTGATTCATTTAGAGGTATCCTTATTATGAGGATTTTACATCTCACCACGGTAGCATAGTCTAGGTATGGAAGATGTCCGCAACAGCAACGGCTAAGTCAGGGAAGGCCTTTCAAGTGGTCAGATCCAACGGGTAGCAGTAGCTCGTATGCTGGTTTGCCAACCCCTTGTTGTAAAAAACACTTGACATTGTGTATGATATTTGCTACATTAAGTATGTAAATATTAACAAAGGGGTGTGCGTATGTCCTATCAAGAAAAGCGAACTATCGTTTCGATAATTTCAGGCTTGTTTGTTTTGGGGTTTTATTGCTTCTATACCAGCAGTAACTACAGAGCAGGTGTATTGGTTGCAGATGATATTCGAGGCTGGGCAAGTACAATGCTAGTTTTCATTGGTATCGGTATTGTTGCTACAATTATTATCCAGATCGGTTTTCATGTACTGCTTTGTATTGCTATTGCAGCGAAACAGAAGATTCTATACGGTAAATGTGATGATAGGGAGATTGATAGAATTATTGATTGTGAAACAGTAACAGATGAAATGGATAAATTAATCGAGTTAAAATCATTGCGAATAGGGACGATTGTTATCGGGATTGGATTTGCCACATCATTAGTGTCGATAGTCCTGCATTATCCTATGGTGGTGATGATCAACATCTTGTTTATCTCGTTTTTGATAGGATCATTATTTGAAGGCTGTACACAGCTATATTTTTATCGAAGGGGCATTAGAAATGGCTAGGAAGATCGAGATTACGAATCATATTCGAAGACTACGTTTCTTCGCCAATGAAATGACACAACAGCAGCTTGCTGAAAAGGTCGGGGTCTCAAGACAGACCATTATTGCCGTAGAGGCGGGGAAGTATTCACCCTCTTTAGAGCTTGCTTTCAATATAGCTGACGTCTTTGATGTTAAACTTGAGGACGTTTTCGAGTATGAGGTAAAGAATTAATTGCCACGTCTATAGAAGAAAAAGGTGGGTAACAGTGAAAAAAACTCTTTTAATTCTATATTCCTTGTTCTAGTGAAGATGCCGATTTGATAGTTAATCATTTTAAGCAAAGTCTAGGTGATAAGGAAAAAAGCATCCTAGAGCGCAGACATAAAAATATGAGAGAGTATGGGGATATCCTGCAGCCTAATCTAAACATTGTCCTCTTACAAGGAATCGGTTTTCCTTTACTCAGAAGTTTTTAACTCTGTAGACTATGATCTGTTTGCTTTTACTCATAAGGATACGGACTTTTTGGTAGTCGATTACTATTGTGTTTCGCCAACTTGTAAGTGTAATGATGTTGTTTTGGAGTTTTTGAGTTGTAGCACAGACCAGGATGAATATGAGTTAGCCAATCGATTCATTTTGAGCAAGTGTTTCGAGTGTTGAAAAAGATGGGGTACAGTTGAGCAGATCGTTGTATCCATGTGCCATTTGGACTATTTTGTTTGGCGAAGAATCAATGTTCACGCGAAAAGGGAATGGATAAAGTGAAAGAGCTATTAAAAAAAGTAGCTTACCAACAAGCCAACACACAGTTATAGCTAGGAGTGCCCATTCCTGATGCCATGTGATTTCGAATGCAGGATAGAAAACGAGCTTACTTTCGATGTAGCTTCTATCTAATTCCATTTTCCGACTCCTTGACACTCGTTTCTGCAACGAACATGTTTTCATCCGGCCGTTGCAGTTTCACGTATGACAAAGCAAAACATTTTTAAGGTCAATATCAAGGGACAAAAATGCTGTGATATACGGCGCAACTAAATCTGGGATTTACAGTAGCGGCTGAAATTATTATGCTGTAGTATTCTAAAGAAAATCAATTATGAATTCATAAAAGTAAAGAAATGTGATATACTTATCTTGAGGTGATTATATGCCCATTCAATATGGTAAATTATTCAACTTGCTTAAAGAAAGAAAAATTTCGAAGACTGATTTGCAAAAGGAACTTGGAATATCTTCTGCTACTATAGCAAGATTATCAAAAAATGAAGCGATATCATTGAAGGTTATGGAGAATATCTGCAGATTATTACATTGTCAACCTGGGGACATTATGGAATTGGCATATGACTTAGACAAGCCATTGTTGAAGCTCTTTAGGGAAGAAAAAGAAATGAAGTTGAAGGGTGGGCTGTATCACCAGACTCAGATAAAATTAACATACAATTCTAATAGAATAGAAGGTAGCGTGCTTTCAGAAGATCAAACGCGATATATTTATGAGACAAATACTATTGCAATGTCTAAGGAAGAAGCAACTCCAGTGGATGATATAATTGAAACAATTAATCATTTTGGGTGTTTTGATTATATGATTGATATTGCTGATCAAGTATTAACAGAAGAAATGATAAAAGAGTTTCATCGCCTAATTAAATTAAATACTTCTGACAGTAGAAAAGATTGGTTTAATATAGGTGATTATAAGTTAAGGCCTAACATGGTTGGCGAGAGTAAGACTGTTATGCCATCAAGAGTCAGAGGTGAAATGGCTAGATTGATTATAGACTATAATTCTTTGGATGAAGTGAAGTTTGAAGATATTATAGAATTTCATTATCGGTTTGAGTCTATACATCCCTTCCAAGATGGAAATGGAAGAGTCGGGAGAATCATCATGTTTAAGGAATGCTTAAAGTACGGAATTATTCCCTTCATTATCGACGAGCGACATAAGCAGTTTTATTATCGAGGGCTAAAAGAGTTTGAGTTAGAAAAAGGATTTCTTATTGACACTTGTTATTCTGCACAAGACGAATACCATAAACTTGTTAGATACTTTATTGAATAAATGTTTTCACCAAGTGACCTGGGGGGCTTTACGACATCGTTTTTGCTTACTTAAGGTTTCGAATCCGGGTGTGAATGTCGGTTAAGTCCCACGCAAGTTGTCGGTTGAATAAAAAGATTACCAGCACCGCTCTACGGCACTGGTATACGTCTCAATTGACCGAACATTGCCCTAAAAATCAGGTGCCTGTAGCATTTCCTCTATTCGACCTGTGAGGCTGAGAAACATTAAATTGTTAGCCAAGTAATCAAGGACTTGACCTATCGGAATTTCTAAGATATACGTGTCCTCAGATACTGGATTGACCAACGTGATGTCGACGCGGTCATCTTCTTGGATAGACAAACGGTTTACCAATATGATGGTAATGATATTGCATCAAAAGCATTTTTTTGACTTCAGATCCGCATCCACAGAGATTATCTTAATTTGTGAAGAGGTAGAAAATATGGACCATAGCAGTATTGTTGTTATCACAGGTGCAAATTCAGGGAGGGGGAAAGCGATTGCTATTGAGCTTGCTAAGACGGGAGCAGTCATAGTAATGGTTTGGCGGAGCAAGGAGAGGGGAGAAGTTGCTCTTCAAGATGTGAGAAATTTGAGTGGGAACAAAATAATGCAGGTGTTATCCTGCCTGGATATCATCAAACAGCCGATGGATATGAACTTCATTTTGGCGTGCTTATGCACAATCAAAGCTAGCCAATGTCTTATTTACATATGAACTATCAGAAAGGCTGAGTGGAACTGGTGTTACTGCAAACTGTCTTCACCCCGGTCTTCATTGGTCCTCATGCGCAGTGATTAAAGTTGATAAGACAGAACAAAGGGGCCCAGAGAGTTTTGGCGAAAAGTGGTTTTATATATTTTGCCGAACGGACTTAGGACCGACTTTATTACGCAATGCTTAGGGAAGAATTCAAAGCCAGCACATAAGAGGAGTAGATAATGAAGTTTGCGGCATTTATTGAGGTAGGTAACAACTTAAACTTCAGGGGGTTAATCCTTTGGGAAAGCAAATTTTTCAAGTGCTGGTCATATCATTTAAGCGAGAACAGGATCGTGGCAAGTATGCCATATTCCGACAAGCCGATTTAGAGGTGTGGTAATTTCTCTCCAATCAACTTATCTCAAGCTAGATAGTTCGGCCAGGATACCAGCAAGTTGTTTCATCGATTTAGCCGATCCTAAGGTATCTTATCTTGATCAGCATTCCTTTAGAGTCGAAGTGGATCACTCAGTACCACAGATCTCCCGCGAGCATATTGAGTATCGCTGGGTTAGCTATGCTGAGGCAGTGCAATTGCTTGAGTATGATAGCAACAAAGCCTCACTTAAAGAGCTCAATGCTAGATTAAAGTAATACTTGGAGCGATAATGAAGACCAAACTTAGGATGAGAGTAACACAATTGGGTACAGCGATTCGATACCGTTTTGGGAGGTTTTAATATGCTTGAGCATGCAAAACTTACAGCTATGCGAATGGAGCGCCAGCTTCTTACTCATAAGGCAAATGAAACTGAATACAAGGAACTGTACCGTGACATGTCGCCCGGCTACAACGTCTACTGGAACGGCTTCGGTGACCCGCCCACACTGACCTACCGCGCCGATTTCGACGATATGGAGTACAATCGCGGCAGGCAAGCCGACCGCTCTCTTGTCAAGGTACGGTTGGCGGGCGGGAAACTCGGCTGGGTTACGGCAGAGGACTTGGAGTTATTTGCCTGCGCCTACACCAAGCCGCTGGACAAGCCCAGTGAGCGGCAGGGAGTCTTGCTGGAACTGATTAAACGCGAAGGCCCGCTGACCATCCATCAAATGAAGGAATCCACTGGAATGTTGGTTAAGGAAATTACGCCTGCGCTACATCGGTTGCAACAGGCATTTCTTATCTACGAAGATCAAAACGAAGGGCAGGATGACCGTGGCTGGTACAAATTTGGTGAGATGTTCCCTGAGGTCAATTTAAATCGCTATTCTCGGACGGATGCATTGAAAATTCTGCTCCAGCGCTTCGCATTCCGCCTAGTCTGGTTTGATTTGTATATGGTTAAATCCTGGTTTAAACTGCCCGTTAAGGACATCAAAACGGCCGTGACCCGACAGGTTGACGAGAAACTGCTAGTGGATGTGGATGGCGGATATATGCTGCCATCCGATGTGGAACTGTTAGACGGTTACGCCTCCGATCCACCCAAGTCTATATATGCCATGCACCGTAATGACTTTTTTGTGATAGCAAACGAACATATCTTGAAAGAGAAGTACCTGCACCCCTACCCAGACACATTGTATTATCTTTTGGTTGATGGAGAATGGCAAGGCGCAGTAGCAGGGAAATTCCGCTATACGCCAGAGATAGACGATGTGCTGCTCGACCTACCGTCGAAAGAAGCTATTGCGCGTAAAGATGAAGTGCTGTCAGCAATACGCGGAATCTGCTCGTGGGCACAGGTGCCCAAGCGTTATCAAGGGGGGAAAAATTAGAAATGGAGACGCTTTTTATGGTTTATCTGACAGATAGCCCAGACGAAGAGATGTTCAGATTCATATAGGCAATGAACCAAAGTATACTAAAGGCTGTATTCTGTTGGCTAAAGATTAGAACGAATCGAAGTTGTATTCAATTGGAAGGAGTATGGTAGCTATAATTGAAGCTTTGAATCATATTAAGCAAACATAGCGTAATTAAGGGAGGTTTACAATTTTTTTATACATTTATATCAACAGAGATGGAGAAGAGCCAGTTCATGCAAGCAGGAATCTCTATCAAGCGAGCGAAAGTATTAGTAGAGCTGCTTATCGAGTAGTGTAATCAGTTGATCATAAAAATGGAGTAAATATAAAAAAACTCTTGAGCGTTTGAACTATATAATTGACAGATATGAACAGAAAGTCATTTCCTGAGAAAATTAGCTGAAAAAGTCAGGGAAGTACTAATTGCGAGCAGCAGAGGAAGGACGATATAATATGCCGAGCATTACATTAGGAAGTACAGGGATAATAACCGCTCAGAATGGCTTTGGTGCACTTCCCATTCAAAGAGTAGATATGAAGATTGGGGTCCAAATTCTAAGGAAAGCATATCTAGGCGGGATGACCTTTTTTGACACCGCACGGGCTTACTCGGACAGTGAGGTAAAGTTAGGGTGGGCATTCGAGGGTATGCGGGACAAGGTGGTCATCGCAACAAAGACGCATTCAAGTACGCCGGAAGGGTTCTGGCATGATCTTAATAATTCTCTATTGAACCTGAAGACGGATTACATTGATCTGTACCAGTTCCATTGGCCTAAGGTCTGCTATAAGCCAGGTGACGGCACAGGGATGTATGAATGTATGTTAGAGGCAAAGAAACAGGGGAAGATCCGGCACATAGGCGTGACCAACCATATGTTGGGTTTAGCACAGGACTGTATCGATTCTGGGCTATACGAGACCTTGCAGTACCCTTTCAGTTACCTCTCGTCGGAGAAAGAAATTGAGCTAGTAGAAAAATGTAAGAAAGCCAATATGGGATTTATTGCTATGAAGAGCTTAGCCGGAGGATTGATTACAGATTCAGCTGCGGCATATGCATTTATTTCACAGTACGATAATGTATTGCCCATCTGGGGCATCCAACACCAGACAGAACTTGACGAGTGGTTAAGCTATATGGATAATCCAGCAGTACTGACCGACGAGCGTAAGGCGTTTATTGAGAAAGAGAAACAAGAGTTAACCGGTGAATTCTGCCGAGGCTGTGGTTATTGTATGCCATGTCCGGAAGGAATTGCAATCAACACCAGTGCCAGAATGTCTCTGTTGATTAGGCGCTCTCCGTCGGAAAACCATCTGACACCTAGAGCACAGGATATGATGAAGAAAGTCGAAGACTGTACGGAGTGCGGATTGTGTACGTCCAAATGCCCATATGGTCTGGATACACCGAAGTTATTAAAGAAGAATTACGCTGATTACAAGCAAATTATCGCTGGTAAAGTACGGGTTAGTTAGGATTTTGGAATGGAATAGGCGATTGTCTTTAGAACGAATTGAAGCTACACCTAATCTTGAAGCTAGGGATCTGGTGGTTTTTGCAAACAATCCTTCAGCGAACACATCACATCTGCAGAATGTTGAGGTAGTGATTAAGAACGGAAAAATTGTTTTCAGACCCAAGGCGACGGTTCTTTTGTGCCGTCGCCTTGTGAACTGTCGGATCAAAAAACACAGAAGAATCGCTAGACCAATGGTACCTCAATTTACCTTGTCGTACAAGCATTTACGTATCAATGCTTCCTATTGGCTCACGAGTTGATTATTCAGTTTATTGCAGTAAATGTCAATAGTTTGCTTTTTTGCATTTGTTCAATTTCTTCGTCCTTAATCTGGGTGTAAGCAGATAGTAGAAATTTTTTGAGAATCTGACGATTACACCTTGACAAAAAAACATGTGTTATATATAATAACATTAGTTATAGAGTATGGCACACGTTATACACTATAACTGTTGATGTTTTTTATAACTGCCGTTATACCAAATCATCTGTAAGGGACGTGATTATTATTGTTCAACCTAGTGTCTATTCCTATGATAACATTATTGAAGCTGCTTTGGAGATACTCCGTGAAGACGGCTGGCGTGCAGTAACCACCCGTGCTATCGCAAAGAAAATTGGTTCCTCGACCATGCCAATCTATTCCAGGGTGAAATCTGTTGATGATCTAGAGCAAGATGTGCGCATCAAAGTTCGAGAGATTCTAAAGGAGTTTCAGCGACGCCCGGTCACTTCAGACACACTTTTAAATGTTGCCTTTGGATATGTGGCGTTTGCACGAGATGAAACCAATTTATTTCGGTACCTTTATCTAGAACGTCCTGAAAAACTCAGTTCGGAGGATTCGTCAGGTATGAGTGAGACATTTGCGTCGGACTTTGGCGAAGATAGCGAAGAGCAAAAAGCACTTGAAAATCTACAGCGTACAGGACACGACGAATTAGTACAATACACTTGGATTTTCGTTCATGGGCTGGCCACATTAGTAAGCTCAGGAACGTATGGTGCAATCTCTAACGAAGCCATTCTTTGTTTTCTTACAAATGCCGGTGAAGCATTTCATCTATGGAGTACGAAGGATGATTCTCAAGACAGTTAGTACAGTGTTGTCAATTATACTTCTGAGTAGTAGAGTGCAGATATGCACCGCTCAAAAAATTCCGAGGAGAGTGTGTGATGATATTATTAGAAGTAAATGGACTTAAGAAAGCATTTGGATCTCGTAAAGCAGTCAATGGAGCGAGCTTTACGGTGCGAAGAGGCGAGGTTTTTGGGCTGTTAGGGCCAAATGGTGCAGGGAAATCAACTACCATCTCCCTGATTTGTGGTGTATTAAAGGCCAATGCAGGGTCAGTAGTAGTGGATGGGTTTAGTGTTGGTACGGATGGAGCGAATGCAAAGAAACGAATCGGGATCGTACCTCAAGAACCTGCGCTTTATCCGACGCTGTCAGCCAGGGCGAATCTTCGTTTTTGGGGAACTATCAATGACGTACCGGCTGATGAGCTTGAAGAGGCTGTTAACTATGTTCTTCAGGTAGTGGGCCTAGTCGATCGAGCAGATGAGAAGATTGCCAAATTCTCTGGAGGAATGAAGCGCCGGCTCAATATTGCTGCAGGACTTATCCATAGCCCAAAATTGTTAATAATGGATGAGCCGACCGTAGGTATTGACCCGCAGTCTAGAAACCATATTTTAGAGACCGTTAAGAACTTAAAAGATAAAGATATAACAGTGATCTATACAAGTCACTACGTGGAGGAAGTCGAGTATCTATGCGACCGTGTGGCTGTTATGGACAATGGAGAAATAATCGCCGAAGGGACCCTTCCAGAGCTTCTTGAGCAGGGTAGCCAGTTTCAAGAGCTTACTATCAGCGTAGATACAATTCCCGATGAGATAGAAAATGCTATCCAGGCACTGCCCCATGCTGAAGAGGTCATAGTTCAAAATGAACAGCTGAAGTTGGTTACGTCGAATGCAGAGAAGCTTCTGCCGTCGGCCTTTGCGGCGATAATAGGACTAGGTGGTACTGTTTCTGAGATTAAAATTCATAAACCTAACCTAGAGAGTTTGTTTCTTAAGCTAACAGGTAAAGCGTTGCGAGATTGAGTGATAGAAAAAAATGAAGGGAGCGATTATTGTGAGAAAGACATGGGCCATTGTTATGGTTGGCGTACGGCAGGTTTTAGCAGATCCAGCATATCTTATGTTTCTAGTGGGTCTTCCTGTTATGATGACTTGGATGATGAGTTTTCTACCAGTTGAGGTCTATGAGATGGCTATCTTGGGAGTCTTAGTTATGTTCGTTGGGCTTAACGTAATAACATCAGCAGGAGGTTATATTTTAGGTGAGAAGCAGACGGGTACATGGCAACGAATGCTAGCTAGTACTACGACCTACTGGCATATCATGGCAGGCTATTTTATTCGATTGTTTGTGATGGCTACGGCGCAGTCGTTGATTCTGTTGTTGTCTGGGAAATATTTGTTTGGAGCACCCTGGGACCACGGATTTTTGGCAACCATTGTAGTACTAATGGTGTACATTTTTGCAATGACTGGCCTTGCCCTCTTCTTGGCAGGCTTTTTAAAGTCCCAAGAGCAAGTTCAAGCGGTGGCTATGGGTGTTGTGATGGTTGGTACCATGCTTGGTGGAATCTTCTTCCAAATTGATGATCCATCCTTTGTGATTAAGCTAATTGCCACAGTTTCGCCCCAGAGTTGGGCAGCAAACGCGCTACGGGATGTGCTAACTTTAGGAGTGGGCGTTTCCTCTTTGTTGACTCCCATGTTGTGGATGACGGCTATTGGAACAATACTCTTAATCGGGGGAGTTATGAAACTACAGACCGAAGGATAACGAAAGCCTACGAATCATATACCCGTGGTTTTTGAGGTGATCTAGCTTGATTAAGCGGCTTCTCACGATAGCGAAGGCGGCTACCCTTGTGGGAGCGTTAGCCAAATACCAAAACAGTGCATTAGAACGTATTATTTCCCATGGAAAAGGGAGGGAATTACTGCAAAAGCGAGAAAACTTAAATCTAAAGGAGAATTCGAGAAGGGTGAATCATGTGGATTTATCTGGGAATTTTAGTTTGGATGTGGATCTTGCCCTGAAATACGGGTATGAATCTCCGACAGCGTTCAATCGAGCTTTTCAAAATATTCATGGGGTTACTCCAAAAATGGCCAGAAAACAAGGAGTATCTCTCAAGGCATATCCACGCATCGTCTTCCAAATTGCAATCAAGGGAGATGTAGAAATGAACTATCGAATTGAAAAGCTAGAAAGTTTTAAAGTTATTGGCGTGAAGAAGAGGTTTTTGATGAGCATGGAAGATGCATTTATTCAAGTCCCTCAGTTTTGGCAAGAAACCGTACAAAGCGGGGTTGTACCAGATATTCTAGCTCTCCTAGAAGACCCCTCCAACGGTTTGCTAGGTGTAAGTACATGTATGAACGGAGAGGACTTTTATTATTACATAGCTGTCCGCTCCACAAAGGATACTCCAGCTAATATGGAGGAGTATATCGTGCCCAAAGGAACCTGGGCAATTTTCGAATGTGTAGGGGCTATGCCAAAAGCAATTCAAGATTTACAAAAGAGGATTGTTACAGAGTGGCTACCAACGTCCGGTTACGAATATGCAGACGCCCCGGATATTGAAGTGTATTTTGCAGGGGATTAAAAATCAGCCGATTATCGGTGTGAAGTGTGGGTGCCAATAACAAAGAAAGGCCTTGTAAAATAATGGAGGATTTATGAAACTACAAACCGAAGGATAAGCTAAAGGGTTCTCTTCTGCTGGTATTTGCCCTTTTACGGGGAAATAACCAGCAGGAATTTTCAGCTGCTTGATCAAGTTCAGGACGGAGGTTGCTTATGCAAACAATATTCAAGGTAGTAAAACAACCATTTCGCTGGGTGAAGCTACTCATATCCGAGAATTGGAGAGGTTCTGCGCTCGGTCTCTTTTTGGGTACTCTGTTTTTTATCGGACTTGTGGGATGGAAAACCACCTTAGGGTTTCATTCCACTCTGAATTTGTTGTTTATCCTTTTGGTAGGGGGGGTTATGCTATTATTGACAGTGGCTCTTGTGGATCTTTTGCGTCTTATTTTGACATGTGGGCCAAGATTGTTGGTTACCGTCGTTATCGGGAGTTCGGTGTTTATTGGTATTTTTATTCATATGATATCTAATTCACTACCTATAGCTATCGGAATTGGCTTTGTTTATTCCTTAATCCAGGTGTTTTTTGGCGGTTCTATCTATGCTTTGTATCGAGGTGGTATGAAACAACTCTTTCCAGTTTGTATTCTTGTTATCACGATGTCGTTGAATATCTGGGGGTTCGTTTGGCTATTTGATAGCGGTAGCGAAGTGATAGTGGTCACAGAGACTCTGCCTGATCTAGCTCAATTAGACCTCCCAAATCCAGGGAATCCAGGGGATTACCAGGTTAGAATGCTGACATATGGTAGTGGAGTAGACAAACGACGAGTTGAATATCGAGAGGACGTTGATCGTGTTACTGCTTCTGTCGATGGAAGCAAGTTTCATCCAACGGTTACTGGTTTAGAAGCCCTTTACCGAAACTGGTTCTGGGGATTTAGAGCGAATGAACTACCGATAAATGGTCGTGTTTGGTACCCAGAGGGGGAAGGTCCCTTCCCGTTAATAGTCATCGTGCATGGAAACCATGCGATGGAAGAATTCTCGGATCCTGGATATGAGTATCTAGGAAAATTATTCGCTAGTCGAGGCTTAATCACCGTATCAGTGGATCAGAACTTCCTTAATGGGTTTGCTTTCGGCAATATAAATGGAGAAATGGATCTACGCGGTTGGCTGTTATTAGAGCATCTGCAAGTTTTGCGCGATTGGAATGATGATGCCGAAAGTCGATTATACCAGAAAGTCGATTTTGATAGGATTGCTTTAGTAGGTCATTCCCGTGGTGGAGAAGCAGCTCTTGTTGCTACGGCCTTTAATCAACTTGGCCACTATCCTGATGATGCCACCATAAGATTTGATTATGGCTTTGGTATTCAATCTGTTGTTGCATTAGCCCCAATCGATGGGTTGTACCAACCCGCCAACCAGGTACTTCCCATTGAGAATGTGAATTACCTTGTGATACAAGGGAGCCACGATAGTGATGTCTTTACCTTTTATGGCAGCGACGCGTATCAACGGGTTCAGTTTACCGATGATCATGATCGGTTTAAAGCAAGCCTTTACATTTATCGAGCCAATCACGGCCAATTTAATACCGAATGGGGCCGTGATGATCTTGGTGGAATAGCTGGATTATTCTTGAACACTTCAGAGATTATGCCTGGAAGCGAGCAACGCCAAATTCTAGAGGTTGTTCTCAGCGGATTTTTTGAGGCCACCCTATTTAATCGCTATGAGTATGTCCCAATGTTTCGCGATATACGTGTTGCTAGCAGGTGGTTACCAGACACTATCTTTATTCAGCGTTATGCTGATAGTAGGTATCAGGTGTTAGCAGATTTTAGTGAAGATATTGATGTACGAACCATGACCGTTCCTGGTGGTCTGATCTACGGAGAAAACTTACAAATATGGCGAGAACAAAAGATGCGGTATCGGCAGGGAAGGCATCGAGCAATATCTGCTGTTTACCTTGGTTGGGATAATCCCAAGGCTAGCTATCGGTTAGTATTGCCAGACGATATTCGACTACAAGAAGACTCAACGCTGGTGTTAGCGCTGGCAAGTGATGATGGTCATACACCTGATTTTTCCGTTGAACTTGTTGCCTTCGATGGAGCAAGTGTTAAACTGCCTCTTAGCGAATTCTTGCCGATTCGCGCTTCGTTGCCTGCAGCCTTTACTAAACTACGTATGATTGATCGAATTAGATATGGATCAGCAACCGAAGCTGTATTACAAGATCATCGCTTACCTATGGCAAAATTTCTTGCAACGGATCCTTCTCTTTCTCTCGAGTACGTAAGAGAAATCCGCTTGGTATTCGATAGAAGTCCAAGAGGATTAGTTATTCTTGGTGAAGTTGGATACCAGTGATTACACATAGTTATTTTGACCTAGCAATCATATAATAAGTCGTTTTGCAGTGTGCACATATGGCTATAGTGTTAACGAACTGTAGTGGGTGTGCACATTTGCAGACCCATCCCATTAGCTTTCCAGGCACTCCATAAACAAGCGCGAAATCAGGGACATCACTTGTGATCACAGCGCCAGAACCAATAAGCGCATACCGTCCAATGATATGTCCGCAGATAATTGTAGCGTTAGCGCCGATCGAAGCTCCTCTTTTTACGAGTGTGGGACGATATTCGTCTTTACGTTCAATGAAACTTCGAGGATTGATAATGTTTGTAAATACCATTGATGGACCGAGAAAAACATCATCTTCGCAGGTTACCCCAGAATAAACAGATACGTTATTTTGGACCTTCACATTATTTCCTAAGATCACTCCTTGACCGATAAACACATTTTGGCCTAGTATACAGTTCTCACCGATAATACTATTTTCCATGATGTGGGAGAAGTGCCAAATTTTTGTGTTGTCACCAATTTGACATGGTTGATCTACGTATGCAGATTCGTGCAGATAATAATTTGACATCAGAGACTCCTTTCCAAAAAAAATAGAAGTGGACTTTCACCCTCTTAGATAGTGTCAACAATGAGATAGGGAGAATCTTTTTGTAGATAAGTACTATCAATGGTGCTGAGTTGTACATAGATTCCGTAGTTCATTTTAGGGGGCAGGCGCCATTTCGGACAGAAACTTGTCACTTCGATGACCGCCTCTTCAGCGTGAGGAGAAAACTCTAACCGTATTCTTGCAGCAGAGTATGCCGGGAGTTTCCCTTTTGTGATGTTTTTTTCACGCCATTTGCTTACTATTTCTTTGATTGTAACCTTGATCGCTGTCGAGGAATCAGGGAGCGGAATGTACAAGAACATGTGCGGGATTTCCATGTCCTTTGGTATGGACAAGAGATTAAATTGAAGAAAGATCTTGTTACATACTACAGAAAATTTCCTAGGCAAAAAGAACATTTTCTTTTGCAATCTCATTCTTTGTCCCTCCTACAGTACCTAGTCAGATATGATACCTAATAATCCTCCAATGATAATGTATTGTCTGCCGTTAACAAAAATGTCACAGGCTGCCTCTGTTGCACCATTGTTTTCAAAGCGTAGTAACAACTGGTTCTTTGCGGCTGCACAAAAGCATTTGTATACTGGGTTGTACGGGAGTTGATTAGCGGGAGTACGTATTGCTTGCAAGCTGTGATGACGAACAACAAAAATAATTGACAATTCAGTCAATTTAGCGTATAATCTATGACAGGGCCTATAAATTCTACTGTGAGGAGCGTGATTAGTATTAGTAAGCTTAGTTCTAACAGTATTGGTTTTTCTACCTTAAGTACAACCGAATTACAAGAAACAAACGGTGGTGGGTGGAAAATAACAGTGGTATTGTATGTACTTGAAGTATGTGTTAAATACTTTACGGGAAAGAGCACTCTAGATCATGGGGTTAGTGCAGTAGAAACTCTTGTAGAACATGCATCTAATTCGGCATGGGATGAGGAATTCGAGAAAGCAAACGGAACATACACTGTCTACTAAAGTGGAAGCAAGCGTGTAGTATATAGGCCCTACTAAACTAAATCTAAGGGTGATACCATGAAACCTCATATTGAAGAGACCTATAGTCCGATTTCTATTCATATTATATCATTATGTATGGCTGTTACTGTTTTTTTAATCACAAAATGGATTTTTTGGGTATATTGGAATACAACAGTAGATTTCTTAGTTCCAAGATTTGGACCTGACTCCAATAGCTTTATTTTAAACTGTCTCATTATCGCTATCTTATTTGGAATCCATGAGCTTATACATGCTCTAACTTACATTATACTTGAAAAAAAGAATACTGTACGTTTTGGAGTTGTGGGCAAGCACTTATGGCTGATGGTTCATACTGACGATCCTATGCGCTTAGGCACCTATCGTGTTATATGTTTGATGCCTGCGGTCATTTTAGGTGTATTTCCTGTACTTCTTGGCTTCTGGTTCGGTTGGCTAAATGTTGTACTGACTGGAGGATGGATGATTGTTGGAAGTACGTCGGACATACTACTTTTTTTTAGGAGCTTGAAATACCCCAAGAACGCCGTCGTATGGAATATAGCTGAGTCTGTTGGTTTTATGGTCAATGTTGATACAACGACTACTACATTATAACGAACTCCTTTACTATCGAAAAAATCCTGGGATTCTTGCCAGCCATTTGCAGAGCAATATTCCGAGCTACCTCTTCCACTTGGTAGTAGGCGAGGGTGCCCATACTTCGGTAATTGGTAATCGTAGTACGGTGGAATCTCCAAAAATGTCCACGTTCCAATCAATATTCGTATAGCGGGGGAGTTGGCACCCAGCCTTTAATCTTGCCGTATCTCACTGCATTGGTAATTAGATCCAGTTCATCGTACAGAAAACTCAAGAATATTCCTCGAATTCGACTGTTGGTAACAGAATTCTTGAAAGCATTGGCATGCAAGACTCCAGCCCACTGAAGCCCTGTGAATAGTGTTTTGAAGATGTATTCATCCTTAAAGATTTCTTTATCCTTAGTTGCGCCGTAGAATTTTGGCGGCCTCTTAGACATTTGAATACCAATTTTTTCAGTTTCCAATTCTAATTGACTGATTTGTTTCTCCATTACCCGGATTCCTGCTTTTAGAACAATAGTGAAATCTGTATCGCTTACAAACTGACTCCAACGGTGTGGATGAAGAGCAAGCTTACCAGCTTCTGGTACAGAAGCAGACTATTGTGGCATCGTTGGTCGGTGTGCGCGGAGGCAAAACTACATATTGACATATCTATTTAGGTGTTATATGACTTAAATAAGGATGTGACGAAGTAGATGGAGGTAAGTATGGAAGAGCTATTGGGAGTGTTAAAGGCCTTGTCGGATGAAACCAGGCTAAATATAGTTACGCTTTTGCTAAAAAATGACTTTTGTGTGGGAGCACTTGCTAAAAATCTAAGCGTATCTAAGGCTGCCGTCTCCCAACATTTACAGGTTTTGAGGAAAGTGGGAGTAGTTAAAGGAGAGAAAAGGGGTTATTTTACCCATTATCATGTTAACCGTGATCTTCTTAATGAGGCTGCAAAGCAACTTATAGAATTATCTTCCCAGGAGACATTACGAGTTGACAACTGTACCCAAAACGCCGAGGGTAAACATATATGTTGTAGGAAGGAGGGAGACAATAATGAGTAAGAAATGTAATTGCAAACAGCCTAAATTAAGGCCTAAAGAGGGTAAATGCAGCGAAAAGCAGATTAAAGAATGTCATGGAAATGAAAAAGAGCATACCTGTAAAGAGAAGTAATTATTGCTAGTCGATAATTGAGAAGATAAGAGAGCGAGGGTGCAACGGATTGTATCGGTTTATACGGTGTATTTACCACTCTCGTCGAGGTTAGAGACCCTGCTAGGTTAATGTTGTTACTAGCACTGGGGTCTCTTTTGCGTTACTTTTCTGCAAAAATGTGGTCCCCGATTTATTTCATTATTGATCACTTCTTAACGAAGCTCCCTCTCCAACGGCTGACAACTATAAGTGCCTATTTTTTTCCAAAATGCCTAATGATGTTGTTGTATAGGGATTCTGCAAGTTCTTCCTGAATAGCACTATCCATAAGCAACAACTCTTCTGTAGGATTGGTAACAAAACCTGGTTCAATCAACACTGCAGGAGCCTGTGTATTTCCTAGCACATAAAGCCCCCTCCAGGCCTCCACCCGCCTATGCTTTGTCCCCAAGATTCCGATCATATCCTTTTGTATATCAAGGGCGAATTGCTGTGCTCTCCAACTACCATCATAAAACGTCTCTGTGCCACTTGCTTCTGGGTTATTATGACCGTTTGCATGAATGCTAAGAAAGAAATCGGCTTGAGCGGCATTCGACATGTTCGCCCGTTGGGCCAGTGACACAAATTCATCGCCACTTCGTGTCAAAATAACATTAGCATCTGTTGTATTTAAGAGTAATTCCAACTGGCGTGCGACCGACAGGGTAAAATCTTTCTCTTGATATCCACGAGTCCCAACCGCCCCTGGATCCCTACCACCATGTCCTGCGTCAACTACAATGGTCCGACCATCTAGTGTACTTACCTGTTGTGCAAAAACTGCTTTGACAACGCTCTGGCCGTCTACAGCCACAGTGGTCTCTTGATTAGCTGGGCTTGAGACATCGCCTTCCCAACCCACAAATATCCAACCATCATCTGCCGTAGCCGTTAGAGTCATGACGTGTGGTTCCCCGTATTCATAGATACCCACTGTTGGATCAATAGTGCCCTGCCCTTGTTTTTCCACAGTTAAAGTATATTGTACTCCTCCTCCGCCTATGCAACCCATGGCAAGCATAAGCAATGCTACCAGGAATAACCAGCTAGGTCTTTTCACATAAGAGCCTCCTTTTTTTGTCTAAGTTATCCATCTAATTCCCTCCTGTGAGAATAAAAACCTGCAAATTTGGCTCGAATGGGTAATGGTAATTGTTGTGATATCATAGTGCTAAGCAGGGTTTTATTCACACGATCCATCAAATCTGCGCCATACTGTTGCTTATCAGTCGAATGCGATCTGGTGTGGAGGAGATCGTGGAGCTGCACTAGTCTTATCATCGCGACTCCGACAGGAATATTGTTTCGTTATCGAGAGCAAGTCAAGTAGGAATTGTCTTCAGCTGTATTGAAGTACTATATATCATGATTGAAACGAAAAAGGAGATTAGACCGTGGCACAGTTAGCGCAACTTGAACATAACTCTAAGAATCAGCCCCGATCTGAGGATGATACAATGTCTATTCAGGACGCTGCGGTAATTCTTTCGGTTTCAAGAGCCACAGTACGAAACTGGATGAAATCTGGTCTTCTTACATCGGAGAAGAACGGGCGCAGTACTTGCTTGGTTAGAAATGATGTTCTATCTCTTAAACAGAGTATAGAAAGCGGTGATAACAGTCGCCTAAAAAGCAGAAGAAATAAAAAGACGAAAGTAGGCAACTGCGTTCCAACGAACTATGTTTCAGATCGGTACTATGAGAATCTTGCAGTGGAAGTTTTGGACATGGTCGAGCAGATGCATAGTGATAAAAAGACGGAACTTATTTTAGCTGAGATAGCAATAAAACTAGTAATTGATGCTAAGAAGATTACTCTTTGTCGTCCTTCTAGCACTACCTATCTAGAGACACTTCAGAAGGGTGATGATGTGGGGCAATATGGAGAGTTGGTGAGAACTCTATTGCCAACGGAATTTGAGTTGTCCAATGAAGACGTAAGAATACTCTCGAAAGTTTCTGAACTAAGTATTCCTTTTTGTCCAGGCGAGGACTTCCTAGGTCTTATATACATGTCTCTCAATAATTTAGGCGCTAGAAAGGCTTCTGGGAGTTATTATACTCCATCATTTATCGTTGATCAGCTTGTAGAAAGGTGTTTCGGACAGGTAGTAACTAGGGAACAGAGGGCTGTGGATCCTTGTTGTGGATCTGGCAACTTTCTTATAAAGTTATTTTACCGGTTAAAACGGTATTTTCGTACGAAGGGAACATCGTCTGTTGACTCGGAGAAAGAAGCCATTAGGAGTCTGTATGGGTATGATGTTGATCCAATTGCGATTGGATTATGCAGATTGAACTTAGCATTAGCTACAGAGTGTAGTCTCGATCAAGATTCGTTGCTAAGACAAATTGTTGTGCGAAATAGTCTATGTCATACCTGGGATGAGGATAGCTTTGCTTTGGTGTTAGGAAACCCACCGTGGGGCTTTAGTTTTTCTGATGATGAATTGGACAGTCTTAGGGATAACTATTGCACTGCACTATCTGGTGAGTCGTTCTCTTTATTTATTGAACTTGGTTTAAGTATCTTGGCTCCTAATGGAAAACTTGCTTACGTACTACCACAATCTCTTTTAAACGTGAAACTTCATGAAGGTGTCAGGCTTCTTCTTCTAGCGATGACAAAGCTAGAGTGCATAAATCTCCTGGGTCATTCGTTTGGAAACGTCTATGCTCCCGCACTAACCCTAGAAGCGAGTAAGGGAACTCCTGCGATTTCCCATACTGTTGACGTCATAAATGATGATAGTCTCCACCAGATACCGCAAATGCGATTCAGCAGTAATGATCTTGCTATTTTCAATGTAAACAGTACAACCAAAGAACAAGTCATATTAGACAAAATGAAAAATGTAAGTGGAGTTATGTATCTTAAAGGAAATGCCACTTTTGCTTTAGGGATTGTAACTGGCGATAATAATTCAATTATTCATGGTACCATTCCTAACGGAGGTGAATTGATCTTAAAAGGGAGTGACATATTTAAGTATAACTCTATCCCGTCTGCAAACTATATAGCCTATGCTCCTGAAAGCTATCAACAGGTTGCGCCTACTAAACTGTACCGTGCACCTGAAAAGCTCATCTACAGGTTTATCAACGAACGTCTAATATTCGCTTACGATGACAAACAAACCTTGACTCTTAATAGTGCAAACATAGTTATTCCTCACTTTGAAGGGTATTCGCTCAAGTACATCCTTGCTGTGCTCAATTCTCGCTGTGCCCAGTTTTTCTTTACACTATCTTTTTCTTCGGTTAAGATATTGCGTAAACACTTAGAGTCCATCCCCATCCCCTCTTGTACACCTGAGCAACAGGAGATTATTGTAAACCACGTTAACGAGGTGCTGATCACCAGCGATGCAAATGCTCGAGATCAGATATATGATCGAATTGATGACCTTATATCGAACCTATTCAATCTCAATGAGTTGGACATCAGGTTGATTAAAGAGTCTATCCCTCAGAAAGCATTGCTTTACAGATAATTCTTTGTTGTTGAAATGAAACGTAGCAATCACGTTCTTTGCCTTTTCTGCAGAGCTAGGCAGAAGGAAATCTTCCAGTGAAGATAGAAAGAGTTTATGGGAGAATCTTTTCATGGATAAGAAGCGCCATTATGGCATGGGGAGGGCAAGAAATGAAGAAAAAGATTATCGTTGTAGCATTGTAGGGAGTATTACAGAAATACGAGATGGCTTCTTGACAGTGGAAACAAGCACTAGTGGAAGTGGGGTATTATACACTGATTTGGACATATATCTTGATGATGAGGCAGAGGTATTGCCTAGCCTACTAACACTTTCACTTTTCTCAAGCGATCCTATAGGGTTACAGGGTTTGTTCAAGGCGGCGAAGGATATCAAAACGATATAGATTTCGCTTTGGATGATATGAGAGATCGGTCGGATTATGAACCCATACGGATTGTTTACTAGAGCTTTGTTCAGATCGCTTAGTTGTTAGCAGATAAGTAGAAAATTCCTACTACCAGGAAGTAGTAGGAATTTAGATTGGAGTTATAAGTGATGGTTAAATCATTGTTGTTGTATCTCATTATTATCCTAACCTTTACCACGCCTGTACTAGCCTATGCGGCTTGGACAGGACCAGCATTTAACAGTATAGTGCAGCTCGATGAAGTTATCAGAGATCTAGAGGACAGTATTCAGCGAGCTACTCAAAATAGTGCAGCGTATCCAGGTTTTCTCCGAGACCTGGAGGGATATTTAGCACGACTTAAGCAATATCGTGATTCGCTTGATGTTATAGATGCTGTAGATGGTTGGGGAGAGCCAGAGTTAATTTTTGATCTAGACTTTGTTTTTAATTATTATGACAGAACGTTTGGCGGTGTTACTGATAAGAATGATCTCTATAGAGTTAATTTTGGAGATCCTCTTGGTATTGGAGTTCGCGATGGTGTACAGGCTTTGGTGTTTCCTAGGCAGAACCATCCGGGTGCGAATCTGAGTGTTAACATGAGTAAATTCTCAGAGTTGACCATCGATATGTGGGTGTACCTAGATGACTTTGGACCAGTTAAGGATAGAGGGTATGCCCGACTGATTGTTGACGATGATACAGGAGCGGATTTCTACATGATGTTACACAACAAAGGGCCGGATCACCATGATAACTCCGTGGTTGTTGGTCTGGGTAATCTTACGGTAGGGACTCCTGCCAACTCGATTCATCGAAATACGTGGCATCATATCGCATTGGCTCATGACGGAGAGAGGCCTTACGTTATCATTGATGGAGCTTGCCGTGATTTAACGGTTTATTATCGAGAGAGTTTAGAACTGCAGCTTCCTGCCTCAGGTTACATACTCGGTAATGATACAAGGGATGAGCGTAGGTTCGCGGGAGCTATCGAGCAGTTACGGATTACTGATCGGAGGCGTACGTTATCAGAGATACAGGCAGATATCGTTGACTTGCTAGCAGAGCGTCCAGGACCAACAATTCTGGAAAACGAAACTATTGCTGGTCAACGTATCAACTACAGTGCACACGAGGCAGTTATTTATAATTGGAGATACACAGGAGCGAATCAAGATGCTATAAGAAACTATACAGTTGGTGCTGGTCATCTAGCTGGTTATTTAACTGTGTTCGGTAAGGTGGAGAAAGTTGTAGTGCGTCGAGCCGAGACAGCAATTAGCCCCCGTATAATCTCGGCGGTTCATGACACCCCAACAAAAAATGCTATGTTTGAGATTCGATTCAACCCAAATGATGGTAACAGGGTCTTAATTGTTGACCTCACTGTCAGAAAGGCTAATGGGGAACTAGAAACTGTAACAATAAGCACCCTAGCTACTGCCTATCGGAATACTATGGGTGTCGGTCCAACCTTCGTGGACTAAGTAAACCTAATTTCATCAAGGGATGCTAGCCTCCTCACTGTAATACGGAGTATGCAGTGTGGGTATGGGAATCCAGAAAAAGCAAACGGGCGCTTGTAATGAGCGTCATAGAGGTTATGCCTTATATCGAAAGATAGCCAACTTCTGGAAGGTGCGAAATTGCTTGAGAGGATGGATAATTATGAGTGCACTCGCGTCAACTACATGGAATAACCCCCAAGAGAACGGTGCAGACATAGGCTTATCATTTTGTTGGCCTGATACAACTCTATGAAGAAAAGCCGTAAAACATGTTAATAAAATCCAGGTCAGGATAGCAAAGGCAGTTAAACAAGGTAAGAAAAACCTAGTTAAGAGATTGCAATATCTTCTTATCATTCGTTTTACGCAAAAATGCTAGCAGTAAAGAAAGTTGTAACCAATAAAGGGAAACACACTAGCGGAGTTGATGGAGTAGTCTGGAAGAAACCAGAAGAAAAAGTAAAAGCTGTGTCAGCACTATCTAATAAGAATTATTGGGCAAAGCCCCTGAAGCGCGTATTTATCGAAAAATACGGCAAA
>SKJB01000024.1 GCA_007116145.1 Limnochordia bacterium
ACTACGATCAGCAATACCATTAAAATACTCACTCTTGTAGTTCCTCCCTTCACTTTGCGCACTGTTCTTATCTCTAGTATACCATAAAAGTGGAGGGAATTGCTATAGCTCATTCAGGCGGTAGAGAAAGATCCCCTATTGCGATTTAGTATACGAAGTGGCATTTAGCTGGGACTTAAATAAAGGAGTCTATTGACAAAGAAGACAATTCATAATATAATTAATCTACATTTGTAAATGGAAAAAAATGGATAAACGGAGGTGGGCGCTGGATGAATAATCCCGCCATTAATTTTTGCAAAACTACTTGGAGTACGAAGTACAAACGAGGGTATAAGCAGGTGAAAAAGGGTATTTCTCTTGTTTTGTGCCTTCTTCTCTTTACATCAAATTTTGCTTATGCAGGGCAGATTGTAATTGACAATAAGACGGCAACCACTATTACAATTGTGGGAGATGTAACGGATGTTACTACCTCCACTATCCTTGGTAATAGTGCTCTAAATTCATTTAAAGAGTTTCATGTACAGGAAGGTAAGACGGTGAACCTTTATGTACCATCCGAAGCCGAAAACCTACTTAATTTAGTTCATTCCTCGAGTCGTTCAAGAATAGATGGACTACTAAACTCCATCCAAGATGGAGAGATCGGTGGAAATGTATTTTTTCTCAATCCCCATGGAATGTTGGTAGGCACACAGGGTTCCATTAATGTAGGAACTTTGACAGTGCTGACCCCAACCTCTGAATTTATGAATTCCTTCTTTGATTCTCCTTATAACCCAAATAAGCAAGCGATCTCTCAAACTCTTACAGGTGATATCCCCATTGATAGATACGGTTTAATCACAATTAGTGGAAAGATCAATGCCATTGATGATATTGTGCTTGCGTCAGGCGAAGTAGAAAATTCTGGCTTGATTGCTTCTGGTGCGGTTTTTATGCCAACAATTGACTTTAGTGATGTGGTGAACACGAATAATCTAGCGAGTGGTTCAGCTATTTTAACTAGTGAGGGCAAGATCCAGATCGGCGCTGATAATGTATCTAATACTGGCACCATCTTTTCATCGGGTGGATCTGTTGAAATTCGTGGTGCAAGTTCGGTGCAACTGACAAACAACGCAGTAGTTGATGCAAGGGGTTTGGATGCAGCTGGTGATGTGACCATCGCAGTTGCACACACTGATCATGGTAGTGTGGGTGAGAGTGTATCCGATGCAACCATTCTCGTTCAGGATAGTTCCATCTTTGGTAACGACATTACTCTGCAGGCAGAATCCGATGCAAAATATCAATGGGCTGGTCTGAATATGCTGCGTCTAGGTGATGCATCTGCTAAACTTGGCGCAGAAATGGTAGGTATTGACGTGGCGATTGCCGAGGCCACGGCTGCAGCTGCAGTAGTTATTGGAAGTGGGGCAAATTTGGAGGCCTCTGGCGATGTTGCCTTAGGAGCCCATGCCCAAGCAGTTACTAATACTGCAGTGAGACAGAGTGGTACGGAGCAGGATTTAAGTGTAAGCTTTATTTATGGTGAGGTTGGTTCCCATGCAACAGTTGATGTTGTTGATGGAGCCACAATCTCTGGGCAAAACCTGTCCATCAGTTCCCAAAACACATCCAAGCTAGATATTAATATACAATCCATTTCAAAAGAAGGCGAGTCTCTAGAATCGGCCATCGCTGTTACCCATGCTGACGTCTCATCATTAGCCAAAATCGGGTCTGGAGCAACAATCAATATAGCAAACAATATATCTGTAAGCGCTTTAAACGAGAACAGCTTTTTGACTAGTGCTACAGCAAACGCCAGGCAGGATGGAATGGCGGGCATTGCCGCTGTACTCTTTAGCGCTGACACTAAGGCAGATGCCTTGGTCGATGCTAATTTGGGCGGGTTAAAGAATATTACAATTGAAGCTCTCGATAATGTTGTGCAGAATAGAACCCAAGCGAGTTCTGTGACTGGCGGTAAGGAACTGTATCTCAAGGTTCTTGGAGGAGTTGCATCCGCAACCAGCTTTATTGAGAATAGACTAGAAGGTAATTCTCTTATACTCGATGATAAGAGTGGTCAAACGGAAGGCCCAAAACTCGCTGGTGCTATTTCTCTTGTCAATGTAAACCAAAGTGCCCTAGCAAGGGTTGGTGTAGGTGCAGCTATTGAAGTCGACGAATCGTTAGTGGTTGCAGCCCAAACTCGCAGTGCAGACGTTCAGAATAAGGCGCAGAGCGGGGTTGTGTCCAAAAAAGATGAGCATGAGGCTACACTTGCCTTAAGTGCAGCTATCGCCTTTGCAAATTATGAACGAACTGCAGAAGCCTATATAGGGGAAGATGCTCAGATCACAGCTAGTACTATTGGTGTTGCTTCGGATGTCTTAATGCCCTATGGTTTACCCGATATCGAGTGGGGCAAGGTTACCGAGTTAACAGGAATCGTTCAAAACTTAACCCAGCTTAAGGAGATCTATGACTCGCCTCTACTCACTGGCTTTGCAAATGCTGCGGGAGAGGCAGAGGAACTTGGAATAACTGGGTCGGTAAATCATATAAGTTTTAAACATAATTCTCAAGCGTATCTTGGTCAAGGCGTGCAGATAACATTAATGCCCACTACCAATGATAAGTGGTCGACTACATTGGCCGGTGGAAGACGCGATTGGGACGCTCCTCTATCTATTAGAGCCCATACTGATGTTTTCGGTGTGTTCGGAGCTGGTAATATTGGTTTCACGTTGCAAGGTACAGGGGGAAGTGAAGGGGCAGCAACAATCGGAGGTGCCTATAATCAGGTAAACTATGATAATACCACCAAGGCTTTTATTGCAGATGGTGTTCAAATTAGCCAGCCAGGCAGTTTAGTTGGAGATATATCTGTTGATGCTGTTACTACCGAAAAATTAATTATCTTATCGCCCACTGCAGGGCGCGGTGGAAGCTTTGGGTTTAATGGGATGTTTAGTTTAGCTAACGTCAACTCTCATAGTGAGGCTTCCGTAAGTCATGGAGCAGAAATTATCGCAAGAAATCTACTCGTTCAGGCGACTAACGACATTGTAGCGTGGTCATTAACGGGCGCTTTTAATAAGTCAGACAGTGCGGGTGTTGGGCTAAGTATAGCAATTAATGATATTACCACAAATACCAGAGCTTTTATTGGTCAAGATCCTGAAGAACCTCTTTTAGGATCAACAGGAAGTATCAATGTGGAAAGTCTGATCGTGGAAGCGGTCACGGATGGCCGTATTGAAGCGATTTCCGTTGCTGGCGCCATGGCTTCAGCAAATGACACACAATCTGAGCCAGCAGGGGGATTATTCGCTGGTGCGAAAGCTGCTCAATCCAGTGCCTTTGAGAAGTTATCGGGCATTACGGATACTGCAAAAGATGAAAATCCAGCTGGAACAAACTTCGGGTTAGCAATATCCGGTAGTTCTGCAGTGAATCTTGGTTCTCTAGAGACGAGGGCTTATATTAATCAAGCAAAACTCTTGCTGACTGATGATTCGTCGCTCACTGTGGGATCGAGTAATGCAGCACATATCACTGCAGCTAGTGGAGGAGCTGCCTTAACTAGAGCGAATAACGAGAGTTCTGAATGGAGCGCTGGTATTGCAGGTAGCCTGGCTCTCAATTCTCTAGAAACGTTAACATCAGCTGTTGTTAAGGATTCAGAGATCAGTGGAGCCGATGATTTTCATGTTTATGCTTTGGCTTCTGGGCAGCAGTTAGCTGTAGCCCTTGGCACTGCGATCAATGCCTCTGCTGATCAAGATAAAGCTGCGAGTATAGCTGGCTCTGTCTCCATCAACACCGTAACCAATCAAGTTATAGCAGATGTCACGAATTCAACAGTAGTCGCAAATAGTCTAGTTGGAACTGGAAATATTATTGCTTATGACAGCACCCGAATCGGTACTGGTGGTGGTTCTTTAATTGCCGGCGGCAAAGGTGGATTCGGTGCAGCGATAACGTATAGCGAAATAGCTAATTTAACGAGTGCAAGTGTGCGCAAAAGTACCGTTTCTAACTATGAGAACTTAAGTATCAACGGTATAACTGCTTCTCGAATTGCATCCGGCGGTGCTATGGCAGGATTTTCCAAAGGAAGTAATAGCGGAAGTTTCGGTGGCGTAGTTATCATTAACAAAATTAATAATTCGACGAGTGCAGAAGTGAGCGATTCGAACGTAATAAAGGTTAACAACTTGGATGTATTGGCCCGCGATGCAAAGAGCGCTGCTGAGGGCTTAGACTATGATTATAAAATGAATGAGTTGTTTGATGATGGTTCTGATGAGGTAGGTTCTAGCATTATTGCAGTGGCTGGAGTCATTCAAGCTAGCGGTAACAATGTTGGGGTTGCCTTTGCTTGGAACCAGATTAACAATGAGTTTAAGGCCATTATTAAGGACTCACTGATTGAAGCCCAAGAAGCAGTAAAGGTAGGGGCTTATTCTGACGCACGCATAGGTTCTGTTGGTGCTGGAGCTAGTTTAGCCACAGGTAAGTTTGCCGGTGCCGCTACTGTCACACTCAACGAGATTGGACAGGGTAATGACAAAAATAGCATTATAGCGAGTATTTCTGGGGACAAAACAATCATTGAGGCCACGTCACTCGTAGTGGAGGCAATTGATCGATCGCAAATTCAATCTTTAGCGGGGCAAGTAACAGGGGGTTCTAAAGCTTCATTCGGTGGAGCAATTTCGCATAACCGGATAGACAATACTGTGCAAGCAAGTTTGCTCGATGGTTCCTTCATACTTGCAGACTCAGTCAATGTAGATGCCTCAACTGTAGGGATAATTCGTACCCTGGCAGCCGCTGCTGGTGGTTCAGGTAGTTTTGCCTTTAATGGCGCCGTAACTTCAGCTTGGATTCAAACCAATACCCTAGCGAAGATCGATAATACAGCGATTAATGCAGTTGATCTTACTGTCTCTGCTATGGATGAGGCCTACATAGGTTCACTAGCGGGTGGCGCATCTGGCGCCGGAACCGCTGCAGTTGGTGGAGCCGTTGCCATAAACCGCATTAGCAACACCGCATCTGCTCTAATTGGAGATAGTCAACTGAACAACCAAGGAAAGACAATAGTTCATGCCTTGAATAATTCGTCGATTGAGACGATTGCTGTTTCCGGTGCCCTTGCTGGTACTGCAGGATTCTCTGGATCCGCTGCTACTTCTGAGATATCGAATAAGACGATGGCAAGAATGACGAATTCGATCGTAGAAGATACGCTATTAGGAGATAGTCTACTCTCGGTGCAAGCGAAAAATACAGGTGCAATTCGGTCAATTTCTGGCGCTGCAGCAGCTACTGGGAGTGCAGCAGTTGGGGCAGCAACATCCATTAATCGGATAGCCAACACTACGCAAGCAGGAATGAGCGGTGGTCAAACTCGTAATGTTGGTAGTCTATTTGTTCAAGGAATGTCAAATTCCGTGATTGAGAGCTTAGCAGTAGGGTTAGGAGCGGGTGCTAGTGTCGGTGTTGCTGGATCCGTAGCTGTTAATCTACTAAATAATAACACGGAAGGATATATCAACGATGGAGCCAATATATTAGCTCGTCATAATGTTGAAGTGTTAGGCGACAACCAAGATATGATCAGCAACGCTGCGGGTGCTATCGGTGTTGGTCTTGGAATTGCTGGAGTAGGTGCTTCGGTAAGTATAAATGAAATAGGCGGCTCTACAAGGGCTTATATTAGCGATGCCGCGACCCAAGTTAAAGTCTTAACGCTGGCTGTTAAAGCATCCTCAACGCACACTATTGAAAGCATTACAGCTAATGTGGGTGGAGGTCTATATGCAGGCGTGGCAGGGACCACGACTGTCAACAAGATTTCTGGTAACACCGAGGCATTTGTAGACGCAAGTAGCATTGAAGCCTTGGATGCTAGCATTATGGCAGAGAATCATGCTTATGGATACAGTTATGTGGGTGCGGTTGCTGGTGGATTCGCTGGTGTAGGTATTGGTTCAGATACTAGCGTATTCTCAGGTAAAACTACTGCCTATATTAAAGATAGCCTGCATCTTCAAGTCGATTCGCTTAAGATAGAGGCCGAATCTACCCAGGAAGTCTCTTCTCTAGCCGTTAGTGGTGCAGGTGGAGTTGTCGGAGTGGTGGGTTCAGGTTCTGTGGCAGTATTTAATAGCACCACGGAAGCATATCTGGATTCAAGTGTAATTCATGTTGGATCGCTAGCAGTTACTGCAGAACATACTAGTCGGTTGGATACTGCTAGCGGTGGAATGGTGGTTGGCGGTGTTGCACTAGGTGCTACATTCTCTGTGGCCTTAGATGAAAGTACAACGAAGGCATATATTACGGACTCCACTGTCCTCGCTGATGACGAAATGGATGTCTTAGCCACAAGCAATACAGAGATTACGAGTCGGGCGGCTAGTGGGGCAGCGGGTGGTGCCGCTGGAGTAGCAGGTAGTGCATCTGTAGTCTTAACCGAAAATACAACATTGGCGTATGTTGAGAATTCTACTCTTGGTCAGGCTGCGAATCGATCCCACAGCTTATCCGTGAAGGCACTCGATTCGGTAATGGTTACTACCGAAGTTGGAGCAGTGGGTATGGGAGCTAGTGCTGGAGTGGGTGCTAGTGCTGCGGTGACCAGAATCAACAACACAACGAGTGGTTTTATCAAAGATAGTTTTGTCTTTACTGAGCAGGATGCTAGTGTTGAGGCGTTAGCCATCCGGAATCTGTCGTCTACTGGAGTTTCGGGAGGAGTAGGCGGAAGTTTCGGTCTCGGTGGAGCAGCTGTGGTAACCATAGTAGGTGAATCTCTATCAAGCGATGCCGCTTCAGAATTAGACAAAGATGAAGCAGGGACCTTAAGCAGTATTGAGCGATTCACCACAGGCAATCGGTTAACTGCCTCTGGGGATAATGCAAATATGGATATTAGCGACGATAGTACCACAGGTGTTACGCAAGCAGAACTTACGAATCTGAATACGCTTGGTAACGTAGAAGTTCGATCTCTACTCAATCAAGATGCTTTGCGGTCAAGGACCACTAGCTTGATTAGTGATTCAACGATCGATGCTAACGGAGATATCCGAGTTTCAGCAGATGAGAAGATCAGTGCTTCTATTGACTCTGGTGCTGTGGGTGCTGGTCTTGCCGTGGGAATCGGTGGAGCGGTTGGAATCATGGAAATTCAAACTAACGTTGAAGCATCCGTTTCTAAAAATACTCAACTCCTCTCTAATAAAGGGCGAATCGTGATCGAGGCTGGAGTTGGTGGTTTTGATCCAGATGATGGAATCAGTGTAAACACATATCAAGGATCAGGTGGTTTTGTTTCGCTAGGAGCAGCAATAGCGAACGTAGATGTGACAAACAATGTTATAGCTCAGGTTGAAGCAGGAACGATCATGGTAGCTCAAGGTGATTCTAGTATTATGGCTGCTGATGAGCTGAATGTGGAAGCCAATGCGTATGGGGCTAGCGTTGGAGTAGTGACTGCAGGACTTGTTAGTGCTACTGCGCAGAAGTCTGGATATACTTGTGTTTTAATAGGCAACTCTAACCTTGGCGAAATTTCTACTGATATTAACGTGGAAGCTGGTTCGTTTGCACTCAGTGCTACACGTACTGGTACGATCGGTGCTGCATCTTGGGCTGGTTCAGCTGGAGTGGTGTCAGGATTAGGAGCAGTGGCTAGGGCCATTGAAGATGGAGAAATACTTGTTCGTATTGGAGATTATGTGAATGTTGATGTATTAAAGGGTCTGTTACAGGTTGGGGCTTACGCTCGACCGCAAGTTAAAGCTGATGCTCTCGGTTATGTGGGAACAATATTTGGTGCCATTGGGGCATCCTTTGCCCATGCTGAGTCCTTAACCGATACCAAGGTTTTAATTGGTTCTGGAGGAAAAATAGCAGCAGAAAATCTTCAAGTGGAAGCTATAGTTGGGCTTCGAGGTGGTGCCCCTACAGCTCGTAGTTTTGCAGAATCGGCCAGCATAGGTTCTTTATTAGGAGCTAGCGCTACTAACAGCCGCGCTAAAGCAGATTCTACGGTTGCTGTAGAGGTCAATAGTCCGCTAAACATTTCTGAAAATGCACAGATATTAGCCAGTAATTATACAAGCCAGTCGGCTTCGACATCAGGAGCGTCAGGGGGTTTCGTGGGCGCAGGGGCGCATAATGCCAATGCAGATGCAGTAAGTGCAACAACAGCCATGTTGCGAGGTGAAGCGTCAACCACCATAGGTGGGCTGTTGAGCATCAATGCTACCGGTAAAGATGATGTGTACGCGGATGCTGTTGCAGGTAGTGGCGGAGTGGTATCAGGAGCAGCTGCTGTTGCCGATACGAGCACTTTGTCGAACACGAATGCAAAGATTGAAGGTTCAGTCGTAGCCCATAGTATGAGTATAGGTGCTAGTCATCATACGAATTTTGATGGTCAGGTGAGTAGTGTTAATGCAGCCGTTTTAGGTGCAAGCGGAGCGCTTACTCGTCATGAGATTAATTCGGTTGTCAAAGCAATTATTGACGATGCAGCCGAAATTACCACGCAGGATCTCATGGTTGTGGCGGAGAATACGGTTGAGAAAAAACCGCTTAGCAGTGGCTACAATGCTAACGCTGGTGCAGGAGGATTACTACAGGGCGCTGCGGCTCAAAGTATCTCTACCATAGACAGCACGGCAAATGTAGTCATCGGAAATAATTCACAGATTAATGTGATCGGTGATAGATACGATCCGGGTCGGACGGATTTTCGAGCCGCCAACAACATTTTTGCCAGTGATAAAGCTCGCCTTGATACTGGCGGAGCAATCAGTGTGGCTCGTGCTGAGTCTAAGATCCTTAGTACTAATACGGCAACGATTACCATGGGTACAGGATCTACCATTCTCTCTGTTGGGGTAGTTAATCTAGGTACCACAACCAGAGCAGAACTGCAGACTAGCGCTAATGCTAAGACATATGGATTGGCTGCTGCTGCTCAAGGTCATTCCGAGTCTACGATCAATAGCATTAATCGCATAGAATTAGGGGAAAACGCAGCGATTAGGGCTGATGGAGATATATTCCTCTATGCAGGTAGAGATGGAGATGGTGCAGTTAATCGAATACGAGCAAATGCTTATACAGATTTATTTAATAAGACGGCCGTGCCTATCAGCACGAACCCAAGGGCTGATGGAGCAATCAACCAGACGAATCAGATATTAACAGCGGAGGGATCCTCGGTTCGATCTGTGGGAAGCATTAGTCTTATTACCACAGAAGGTTCAAGTATCGCTCATGGCCAAGGTTCTGGTAAGGATCTATACCGGCAACTGTTAGAGGACGTTGGTGAAGCCTTCTCTAACCTCGTAGGTGGAGGAGATATTTCTCTAGATATCAAGGGTGGATCTAGCACAAATCGAGCCTCTACTGGAGTTGTGGTGGATGGATTGCTTCATGCTGGCATTCAGAATAAGCAGCGTCTGATTATTGATCGCCGTTTAGAGCCTGATTTTGATGAGGATGGTAAACCTGTCGAGCGTGAGACCTTTGCCATCGCTGAAATTACCGAGGGAATTAGCAACCCCAAGATTACTCAAGAGGATCTAGTAACTAATGCTTTTAATCGGATTGCATACCTGAAACGGTTGCAGATCCAATACACGAATGATGCTGCTGCCACAAGTGCCTACCAAGCAGAAATAAACTATTTAGAACAGGAACTATTGCGCCAAGGATACGCAGATATAGTTGTGAAGCCCGATGGAAGTACTTCGATCTTCCCCATTTTGTCTCTTCAAGCAGAATTCATTAACATTGATGATATCTGGGCGAAGACAGGAGACGTGAACATAACGGGAGATTACTTGGCTGGTGTTGGCGAGATTATTGCACCTAATGATACGGAAATCACTATTATTAATGATAGTGCGAGTTTTCTTCGAATTAGTGACTTACTAATCGAAGCTGAAGGGGGTAGGGTATTCTTTAACCAAGCCTCCGTGGCGAGTGCTGCTGATATTAATTCCCGTAATCGTTCGGGTAGCCCCGTAGCTCTACTCGATATTCAGGCAGCAGGAACTTCAAATGAGGTTCCAATAATCACCGTTATCAACAACTTTAATCCTGATTTTCACCTTGACCCTAACGGAGGGAGACTACCTGCTCCTGATCTTCAACTCATTGGCGATATTGTCAACCGACTAGGATTTGTTGAGCTAACCAATGTGAAGGGAAGCATTCTGTTGACGGGGCAAGATGGAAAAGCCGCTCCAACGATAACGGCAGAAACGATTAATTTGAATGCAGGAAAAGACATTTTTCAATCGTTTGTCGATGGGTTCCATCATATCGGTGGTGCTCCAGAATCTATTTGGAACGATATTCAGGATGGATCTGAACAAGGGAAAAAAGATCGGTCTAGCAATGCATATCGCCCTGGACAGGGCTCTTGGATAGCTGGAAACAATGTCTTCTTAAGTGCTAGATATTTGAACATTAATGGTACCATTCAAAGTGGAATTCCCGATTGGGATTTAAGTATCGGTAATATAGATGCTTTTGTCCAATGGGCCACAGAAGATTGGATACGTAGGGGAAGACCTAGCATGGCTAACCCAGCCAATTTGACGATGTATAAGATAAATACAAAAGGAAATATTCTTACTTACTTTAACCCCGAAACTCGCCAGATTATCGTAGACGGCGTAGAGGTACAGGGAGGATATGCGGAACTGTATGGCCATATATTAAACACAGGTGGCGGGAATATTCGGGTGTTAGACGGGTTTGGTAGAATTAATATTACCAATGACAGCAATTACGATATTGTGTTAAATGGGTTAGATACCGGAAATGCCCAAGGATTACTACGGATAACAGATACAGCGAAAACGTTGGGTGGAACTCCGATAACTACTGTATATGAACGGATAGCTGGGTTGGTTACGGTTAGTCAATATGCAGGGCAGAATCTCATAGATTCCACTACGACCGATAATGCGCGCACAGCGAGTTACCAACCTGTTGTGGGGTCACGGTATATCTGGAATCGCGGTCAATCGATCGTTGAGACCTGGGTTGGTAGAGTCTCAACCAGAAAAATATTTTGGGGAGCAGTAGCCATCAACACCAATAGCTACGACAGCTACAACCGAACTGGTATAGGCACACCTAGGGTACTCCCAGATGGAACCTATATCCGTGTGAATGGACATAACAGTAACTACCAATATTCATTTGCAAACTACACCACGGATGCATTGAAGCTAGTCAGTAGGGATGAATGGAAGACCTATGGTAAATTTGATTTTGTTAAGGCAGCTCCCACGTATCATGTAAAGGATACCTACACAAAGGGAAGCCAAGATATTCATACTCACTCGCTTAAAGCTGATCATTCAATAGGAATAGAGTTTATTGGATACAACGAAGGACAAATAAGTGTTAGTAGCAAAGGCGGAATCGTATTAAGTGGGTCAATCCGCAATATTGCAGGGGATGTTAACCTGCATTCTACTGCAGGTAGTCTAACGAATCAGTCTGATGTGGCGGTTATTACTGGTAGGAATATCAACTTAGCAGCAGACAAAGGCATAGGCGACGCCTTAGCACAGTTTAAGATTGATACGCTTGAAGGCGGAGCCTTACAAGCGGTATCCAACACTGGTAATATCCACATTCAGGGTACTAGAGGAGATCTAAAGGTCGACTTTGTTGAGGCAAAACAGGGTAATGTGAACATTGAGGCAGATCGGCATATTATCCAAGCTAGACCTGGTAATAGCTCAGTTATTACTGGAAATAGGATCGATCTGATTGCAAATTCTGGAGGAATCGGCACAGCGAATCAGCCTCTTAATGTTCATGTCGGTACGACTGAGCTCTCTGGATTAAATGTCGTAAGTGCTGAAGATATTTCCATTCGTCAAGCTCATGGTGATCTTCACCTTATTCAGGTGCATTCTCTCGGTGGAGATGTGACCTTAGAGGTTGTTAATGGGTCTATGGTGGATGCCAATCCGGAAGAGCAAAATGATGTCCGGGTTATTGCGCAACTCGAGCGGTTATGGGATGATATGCTTCTAACTGAAGATACTGCGCAAGCAAGCTCGGAAGCAACACTTGCTGCTTATCAACGGAGTAAGGAATTTGAGTATAATCAGTATTGGCAGATGCGTTCTGTAACACCAATCGTAGATGAAATAGGAAATGTCTTAGGCTATGTAGCTGACGATTATGATCCTAACCATGAGAATCCTAACTATCATTTATGGCATGAGATGTATGGAATGGAGAACTACAGTGATACCTTTGTTTACTTGGTTTCACCAGATGAGCAAAAAGAGCTTACTGCTGGCTCTGTTTGGACAGATAACCAGTTAAGAAATTCGATTTCGAGTAGTATTCTGTTCAAGCAAACCACGAGTACAGAAACGCGTATCAAGGATCCTAATGTTATCGGTAATAACATCACACTGCGGGCGTTAAATGGTGGAGTCGGTACAGACGATGGAGCAATCGTCATCGATGGGTCAGATCCTAATGCGTTAAGAGATCAGGATACTCGCCTGGCTCTTGCCGCTGCGGAGGCTGACGATGTGGCGGTGGATAACGAAAGGAATGAAATCACAGTTCTCCAGCGCAAATCCGTTAATGTAGCCGCTTCAGGTGAGATAAACGTGGAAGCTAAGGATAATGTGTATCTCGGATCGCAGATTCCTATTTACGTAAATACAGTCCTAAGTGGAGATTCGATTAGAATTAAGGGTAGAGATGGCGTTTATCAAGTTACGACCTCCGGGGATGCCACTATTCAAGGAGGTAGAACCATCATCGAGGGTGGTGATGGTGGCATTGGGACCGTCGATAACCCATTAGAGATTAGACTCAACGCTGGAGCAGCCTTAACAGCAAGAGCCCAAGCAGATATCTATATTCGTGAGGTGGCCGGCAATCTAAATGTTGCCGAAATCTATGGAGTAAACCAGATAAATCTCTGGGCTTTTGATTCCATTCTCGATCAACGAGGAGAACGACCAATGGCCATTTATGGTAACGCAGTAAACCTAGTGGCTAATCAAGGTTCAATTGGCTCAATAGATAGTCCGTTAGCCATTGGCTTGCCAGCTACGGCTAAACTAACGGCCCAGGCGAATACAGGAAGTATTCATCTTATGAGTGAGTCTAGCATCTTTACTGTTGAGCAGATGGTCTCAGGCGCAACCAGTTCAATAACCACCCTAGGTGAGCTATTACTCGGTGAGATTCGTGCGCCTAGACTTGAGTTAACTGCTGCGAGGATCGTTCAAGAGGAAAATGGAGTACTGAGTGTTGGGCAACTATGGTCTCAGAGTGACTATGGCCAGCAGTTGACCCGAGATAACTACATTCATCACTATCACGGTATCAATCGAGTAAGTGGGGATCTTCGCTTACGAACTCTAGCTGATCTCATTCTTAGTGCAGCGGTGAGCGAGCAGAGAAATGGAGACATTTCCATCGAGACTCTAAAGACCCTTGAGTTAATTGGGGATGTTAGTGGTGTAGCAGTAGAGTTAGTCGCAGATAGTATGACCCAAACGAAAGATAGCAGAGTTATTGCCACTTCGCTTACGACAATGAGTAGTCGATTCCAACAGCTTGTTGGAGACAACCGTTTTACACGATTAACGGCTACCTCTATGGATCAAGGAGATCTAGTGTTTGTCAACCATGAGGATCTTTTAGTGAATCAGATTAGTCAACAGCATGGCGATATAAGCATCAGCAATGAAGGAAATCTAGAAGTGGCAAACGCAATTTACACAGAATCTGGAAACATCTCTCTGACAGTAGCTGGAGATATACAACAAACCGGTTACATCAGTGCTACAGATACCATTGAGTTAGCAGCCACAGGTAATGTAAATCAGACCATCGCTGCCCAACTTCTTGCACACGGCTTAGTCATTCGTAGTGGTGGATACCAAGAGATAATCGGTAATAATACTGTATCTCAATTTAGTAGCCTATCACACCAAGAGGGAGACATTCGCTTGGTTCACAATGGTGACTTGCAGATTTTAGATATACGTCAGCAAAGTGGTAAGGTAGACATTACAAATCAAGGCACTCTAGAAGTATATGGCCTAGTGGAAGTGCTATCCGGTGCTCTACAGCTAACAGCAGATAGCATTCTACAAGCGGTTAATAGTAGAGTTGTGTCGGATGTCTTATCGACTGTAACGCTAGGCGCCCAACATTTGATTGGTTCGAATCAGGTTAGCTTGGTCGAACTCGTAAGTACTAGTGAAGGGGATATAGAGCTCAATAATCTCGTAGCTTTAGACGTAGCCGCCATCGAGCAGCATCATGGTGCTGTTACTCTAACGAACAACGGAGATTTAACGACCACCGGTACAATCCATGCCAGAAATGGGGCTTTGGATGTGACTGTTCTTGGAAGTGCTAAAATCGAGAACAATGTCATAGCTGATAGCATCAAAGTTGTTGCTAGTGAGAGTTTAACCCAGGTGAATGGCGGACGATTTACTGCAGAACAATTGATCACATACACGAATCTAGGACAGACCCTTACTGGTGATAATCGCATTAACAGTTTTAACAGCGAAAATACGGTTAGTGGAAATATTGTACTGCGCAATAGCGGCGATTCTCTCTTGATTGAAGGAGTGAATCAGGCTGCTGGAGATTTGACTATCGATCAATTAAGCGGATCGCTGAAGCTCAACGGTTCTGTGGTGGTCGCAGGGAATATTAACATTACGGCTGATGACTCAATGAGTACGGACAACAGCGATATCGTTCAATTACGAGGAACAGATATCAACCTCGTAGCCAAAGGCGGTAGTATTGGAGGATCAGACAAACGGATTGCATTGGTAAGCCTTGGTGAGCTCAATGCTTTAGCTGGACAGGATATTTATTTGTTGGGAGTCGAAGAAGACCTCAAAGCAGGGGATATAATTGGCCAAGGTGGAGATGTTGATCTTTTAGTAATCGATGGAGATTTAGATGTTAGTCGTCTTCACGCCTATGCGAACGTTTCTGTAGCAGTTGGTGGTGATGTAACTCTTGCAGAAGTGGAAACATCCCAGTTGAAGGTCATCTTGTTTGCACAAACCGATGAACTGACGATCGATCGATTAGACCTTGAGAATGAACTGGTGATTCAGGCTAATAAGACGCTACTTTCTCATGTGGTGCATACCGGAAGCTCTCCCTTGCTAATGGACATAACAGGAGTAGATGAGAGAATGGCCTCTTTAGTTAGGATAACCGCCACTTCTGATGTCGGGATACGCTTTGATCGGTTGCAAGCAGATAAATCGTATATTGATGCTCAGGTAATGGATCTTTCATTCTTTAATACCCTTGTTGGAACTAGAGCAGAATTCAATAACACGAACCATCTAGTCATTGCTGATAACGTTAATCGTAAGCTGTTTGCATCTGATCTTCAACTATATCCAGAGGACATTCCATTCTACTTGATCATGATGGAAAATCGGACCATGCTTACAGATAGTAAAGTTGTTAACTACGATGACGATTATATCATTAATGATTTTGACACCGAGAATAGCTTTATTCGAATAACCGATAAATTACCACCTGTTGTCAGCTATGTAGCAGATGATAATACAGGCACAGTGAATGACTATAGTGATTTAGTGAGCTTCGATGCCGCCCCGTTGGTAATTGACGGAGACGAAGAGGATGGGGAAGAATCGGAAGAGACGTCAGATGACGCAGGAATAGAGGAACTATCCCAAAGTGTATAAGACTAAGAGTGGTGTGATGGGAATGTGGTTTCTAGACAAAGGGGGAAGAGGTCCTATGCAACGTATGGTTCTTCTAGGAGTGCTGGTAGTGTTTTTCTTGACAGCTGTTTCTTTTGCAGCAGCTGTCAATGCAGAGTCACTCATTTACGTGGAGAAGATAATAACGCAAGTTTCGGCCATTCTTACTGAGGAAGAAATCGAGGAAGTGGTCGGTAAGTATGAACGAAGGACTGTAAGCATTCAGGATCTTAATGAGGCCGTGGCAGAGTTTAACCAATTGTATCATGATAAGGGTTATGTTACTGCCCAGGCTCTTCTTCCTCACCAGACAATTGAAGATGGAATTGTCCATATTACGCTGGTGGAAGGGCGAATCGGAGAATTCTTTGTAGCAGGAAATGAAAGTACTAATGCCGAATTCTTAACTGATAGGATAGGTCTAAAATCTGGGGATCTATTTGAGTTAAAGGTACTTGAGGAGGACATTCTTCGCCTTAATCTCACCCATAACATTCAGCTTAAGGGGAGTCTTCAGGCTGGAAGCTCTTATGGTACCACAGATGTGGTGTTAAATGTCCATGAACCAAAGAACTTTAACGGACAGCTGTTTGTCGATAACGCGGGACGCAAGGAAACAGGTTTTTATCGCACGGGGTTAACGATGACTACCCATAGCTTAACGGGACGACGGGATCAGTTAAATCTTAACTATTTAAGAAGCAAGGCAGTCAATTCTGGTTCTCTAAGCTATGATATCCCAGTGAGGTCGCAAGGAGAACGCATGAGTTTAAGCTACAGTCGAAGCCATGCTAAGATTATTTCTGGTCCGTTTGAAACTAGTGATATTGAGGGACGAACTATACTTGCAGGACTAGAATATCGCTATCCAGGTCAAGTATCCGTAGCGCGTAAAACGGAATTTCGTGGAGCTTTCAATTATAGGATCTCTAGTAACCTATTTGACGAAGTTGAATTAACGAGTACGAGATATCAGACGTTAACGGGTGGATGGAACTCTCACGTAACTGGTACTAACTACACTCGAAGTATTCGCTATAACGTGAATCGGTCTTTTGGGGAAGATATCGAGAGTTTTTATAAACTAGATGGACAGTTTGCTTTTCAAAGCGTTAGAGATAATGGTCATCATTACTCGATTCGAGCGAGTGGTCAGTGGACTAGCAATGAGCTACTTCTAAGTAGTGAGCAGTATGGTATTGGTGGAATGAATACAGTTAGGGGTTTCCCAGAGGGAGTGATTGCAGGAGATAGTGGGTACTTACTAAGTGGAGAATACCATTTTTCGGTATCTGATCTTGTTAATTCCTTTGTTTTTTTGGATCACGGAGGGGTGATACCCTATAAAGGTGATGATGAAACAATGGATGAAAATGATTACATTACCAGTATTGGCCTAGGTACAGTAATCGCTTTAAACCAAAACATATCAGGTCGTCTTGTTGTGGGCATACCCATATATTCGGAGGGATATAGGACAATGTATCACTTTAGTGTGCAAACCATTCTGTGGTAGATAGAAAATACGAAGTAGGAGGAAGTACTGTGAAAATGAATGTCGTAAGAGGTTTTCTTGTTTTTATTATGATTTTTATGTTTTCTGCTTCTGTTGGGGCAAATCCATTCTTAGTTGGAATTATTGATGTAGCAGTCATAATAGAACAGTCGAATGCGGGGAAAATCGCAAATGCAGCACTAGCTGAGGAAATTAGCGCCAAGCAGGGAATGGTTGATGAAAAGGCTGCAGAAATTAATGCCTTGGTGGAATTATTTATAGAATCAGACGAGATGTCAGATGAAGAACGGACGAGCCTAGAAGCACAACATGCCTTGTTGCTTGCAGAGTATCAAGAACTGATTATTGCAGCGGAAAAACAGGTACAGGAAAGCGCCCAGTATCTTCGCACGCTTTTAGTTTCGGAAATTGGTGAGATCGTGCGAATAATAGCTCAACGCGAAGGGTATGCGCTAATCCTTGAGAGTACAAGTGCAGCGTATTACGGTAAACATATTGATATTACTGCTGAAGTTATTCGGGAATACAATAAATACTACCAGTGAGACGAGAAAACACCCATTCCATTTGGGTGTTTTCTTATCCCGCTTTTAAGAGGAAAACTAGATAATGGTGGCGAAAAGAAAACGGTAGGGGACAGACCCCTTGGAAGGGGGTGATCTCTTGGATCAGTTAAGTATTATTGATAAAAAGTCTGCAAGGGCATATGCGATTTTAGCATTAGCCGATCTAATCGAGGATGGTCAACTATCTATTAAATCACGTAAACATGAATTAAAAAAGGTTGCAGAGAGTTTTGCAAATTGTATGGACTTTTTTATGGAAGATTTAAGCGAAGAGGAAGCAGCGCGCTTGGCCGAGCAGATTTCCGAGAAGAAATAACTACCAAGATAATCGTCAAATACTGGTATTCGTTAATCGATTAGAAACCATTCTGGATGTATTCTAAAAATAAGGAAGCAGGACTTTAATCCAATTTTAATTTTAGCTAAATTGTCTTTAAACCCTGTCTTGTTACAATACAGATATACCAAATGCAAAGGGGTTTGAACATGACAAAATTGGAACAAATTGAGAAACTACGAGAGAAGGCAGCTGTAAGTTACGATGAGGCAAAAACCGCGCTAGAGCTTAACAATGATGATCTGCTAGATGCCATTATCTATCTAGAAAAGCAGGGTAAAGTAATTCCACCAAGTGGTGGAGGCTGTTATAGTAGTGTAGGATCAGACGAGATCGGCAACGCTGATAGGTCGGAGGAGCAAAAGTATAGTACAGGCAGGGACACATTTTCTGAGAGCATAAATAGAATTGGTAAATTCTGTGTGCAACTGATTGACAGAGGGAATGCAAGCTCATTAGAAGTGCTCAAAGATGATGTATCTAAGGGGAAACTCCCCCTCACAGTGGTAGCGTTACTGTTGATCTTTTTACCTTGGGTCTCTCTGCCACTGCTTGTAGTTGGTTTGGTGCTCGGTTGTCGGTATCGGCTTAATGGAGTGAATATTGGTGAAGAGGAATAGATGGAATTAGGGATTTGCGAGAGGCAGTAGGAGTATGCTTGCTGCCCCTCGCTCTTAGAACGACGAAAGAAGTGATGCCTTTTGAGTACGCATATCCTAATTATTGAGGATGATGGTTGATGTCTACATTCGTTTTTTGCGCGCAAAAATAGATGAGGTGTTTAAAGTAAGGCTGATCTCTACGGTGCGCGGAGTAGGATATGTGATTCGCGATGAAGAGTAAGAATGTGACGGTAAAAAGAAGAATTTCTATTGTCTCGGTACTTAATATTCGAATCTGGTTTCGTCTGATCGGCATTTTTCTGGTATTGAACGTATTTTTAATTGTAACAGCTGCACTGAGCCTGTTATCCTATGCAGAAGTACGAATCGCTGAAGTAACAGAGAGCATTCGTGATCCAATTCAATTGAGTCAAGAATCAATGGATATGCTGGCAGGAGCTGGAATTTCCCTCTATCCACACCTAAAATACCCCAGTGGCTTCAAAGTTCCCGCTCTCTTGCGCATTGTTTTTCCAGAATCGACAGTCGATGGTGCGCGGAGGTTTACGTTACTTAAGAGTGAGGATGTTGGACTGTATCGCCGATTAGATAGTCTTAGTTACCAGCTAGAGCGTAGCTTTAATGGTTCGACTTATGGGGTAGTGCTTGCGTTAAGACCTGTTGTCCAAATGTTGAAAGCGTTTTTTATTGTACTATTTAGTATCCAGTTCGTTTATGGACTGCGTAGTCTTTTAACCACGAAATGGATCATCAGCAAAACTCTGCATCCCATTGTCGAGCTTGCTGAAAAGGCCCAAACCCTTACCACAAAGCAAGGTCCTTATTCACCGGAAGAAATGAAAGCGCTAGCAGGGAAACTTGAAAGTATTGATGCTGCTCGGCTAGATACTCGGATTGAGATAGATGGAGCGCAAGACGAGCTAAAAATTGTATCAGCAGCGATTAATAGTATGCTTGATCGGATCAATGATTCGTATCGAGCCCAGGCTCGATTTGTGTCCGATGCTTCACATGAACTACGTACACCAATTGCTGCTATCCAAGGATACGCCAATCTCTTAGATCGCTGGGGTAAAAATGATAAGCAAGCGCTACAGGAATCGATAGATGCGATTAAAGATGAAGCGGGAAACATGAAAGATTTAATCGAGCAACTGCTCTTTTTAGCGCGGGGTGATAACCACAGGATGCCATTGCAGGAAGAGTGTGTCAATCTTGCTGACCTTGTTCAGACACTATTTCGAGAAACGCAGATGATTGACAGTAGTCATCAATTTGAGTCAAGGCTTGCCCCTGTGTATGTGTATGTTGATAGCAGTCTAATCAAGCAAGCTTTGCGAATACTAGTTGATAATGCGATTAAGTATACACCCGTGGGCGGAGAGATTATTCTAGCAGTAAGCAAGAAAAACGGCAAGGCTTGGCTTACGGTACAAGATAATGGTATCGGAATTCCTCCAGAAGCTGTGCCGCGCATTTTTGACAGGTTTTATCGGGCTGATGAATCGAGAGCACGGGAAACAGGCGGAACTGGCCTTGGTTTGTCCATTGCAAAATGGATTATTCAGCGCCACGGAGGTTTAGTTGAGGTTGTAAGTCGTGAGGATGTTGGTACACGGATTTCGTTTGTTATTCCTGCAATAGAAGACAGTCCTGCGTCTAGAAACTGAGCAATTTTTGCAATTTAGGTTGACATTTGTGAGAGAGTTGGCTATAATAAAACTATATTTCGTCAGATGACGAAATGAAAAGAGGTGGATTTGAGGTGAAAGAAACCTTAGCTATCACTAAAGCGTTAGCGGATGAGAACCGGTTACGGATCATTATGATGGTAAAGGATAATGAAGCCTGTGTCTGCCAGATTGTTGAGGTTTTAGGCAATGCCTCTTCGACAGTATCGAAGCATCTCTCGATACTAAAATATGCAGGTTTAGTCGATTGTTATAAGCAAGGTCGGTGGATCTATTATCATCTCCCGCAAGAACGAAGCAAAGCTGTAAGTGCTGCCATCCGTTGGGTAGTAGAATCCCTCGAGGACAGCATCGTAATCCAAAAAGACAGAGTGAAGAGTAGATGTGTATGTGAGCAAGAACCAGAGGAATTAATAAAAATTCAGCGTGATCACAAAGGAGATAACGAAAATGAAAAAACTAGAAATATTTGACCCTGCAATGTGTTGTGCTACAGGAGTTTGTGGACCTGGTGTGGATCCTGAACTCTCACGAATCATGAAGGATTTGGAGTGGTTGAAGACAGAGGCGGTTGAGGTAATTAGACATAACTTAGGGCAAGATCCTCAAGCATTTGTGGACAATGCCGAAATTGCGAAATTATTAGCGGCTCAAGGCGCTGACGTTTTACCCATAACAATTGTTGATGGTAGCGTGGTAAAAACCAATGGATACCCCACGACGGTAGAGCTAGAGAGTTGGATCGGTAACAGTGTAGAAACTAAAGAGTCCGTAAAAACAAATGGCTGTTGTGGTGGATCCAGTAGTGGATGTTGTTGTTAGGATCAAGCGAAGGAGATGAGGTTCATGGCACAGGTATTTGTACCAGAAGAGGTGGATCTAACGAGGTATTTATTCTTTACAGGCAAAGGCGGAGTTGGAAAGACTTCTATTGCCTGTGCAACAGCGGTCTCACTAGCTGATTTAGGCAAAAAAGTATTAATTGTCAGTACGGACCCTGCATCCAATCTTGACGATGTATTTGAACTTGAATTAGGCAGTAAATCTACGGCGATAACAGCTGTTAGTGGCTTGTATGGGTTGAACTTGGATCCAGAGAAAGCAGCGGCTGCATACCGCGAGAAAGTAGTCGGTCCGTATCGTGCTACATTACCAGAGTCCGCAGTCGCGCATATCGAAGAGCAATTGTCGGGAGCTTGTACGGTAGAAATAGCTGCGTTTGACGAGTTTACAAATTTATTGGCGAATCCAGAGATTACAGCAGAGTATGACCATGTAATTTTTGATACTGCGCCCACAGGTCATACCTTACGGTTGTTGCAGTTACCAAAGGCCTGGAGTGGGTTTTTAGCAGAAAGTGAGCATGGTGCTTCCTGTTTGGGTCCGTTATCAGGTTTAGGGAAAAAAAAGGATCTGTATGCTAAGACAATGCATGGGCTCGCAGACCGATCATTGACCACCTTAGTGTTAGTTTCACGACCTGAGGGCTCTGCACTGACAGAAGCAGAACGTGCGAGTCGTGAGTTGCGTGCGCTCGGTGTTGAAAATCAAATTCTTATTGTCAATGGCTTGTTCACAGCTACATCTGATGATTCAGTGGCATCGGTGTTGTTACAGCGTCAGCAGAAAGCCATGGCCTCTATGCCAGATGCATTAAAGAATATGAGTAACTATTATATTCCGTTAGTTGCCCATAATCTAACAGGAGTAGAGCATTTACGGGCCCTTTTCTCTGGTAAGCAAGCTCGAACGAGCGACAACACAGATGTGTTAACAGCCCCTACGATTCCCAATATCCAACACTTAATTAGTGAATTAGCGAATAAGAAACAGGGCGTAATCATGACTATGGGTAAAGGCGGAGTGGGAAAAACCACAATTGCCACAGCCATTGCTATCGGTCTTGCAGAAAAGGGTTTTCAAGTACACTTAACAACAACCGACCCAGCAGCCCATGTGTCTTTAGCTCTTGGCGAGGCTCATGAGAGTAACCAGCTTGTAGTGAGTCGTATTGATCCACAGGTAGAAACTGAGAAGTATCGACGTGAAGTTGTACAATCGGTTGGAGCAACTCTTGATGAGGAAGGGTTAGCACTACTCAAAGAAGACTTAGCCTCTCCTTGTACGGAGGAAATTGCTGTATTTCGCGCATTTGCGCAAGTAGTAGACGATGCAGAAGGATCTTTTGTTGTGCTTGACACTGCGCCCACAGGGCATACTCTGCTCTTGTTAGATGCAGCCCAGGCTTATCATCGGGAAGTGCAACGCTCAACTGGGGAGGTTCCGCTAGCGGTACGGAAATTACTGCCAAAGTTACGTGATCCAGCCCAAACTCATGTCGTAATCGTGACGCTACCTGAAGCCACACCAGTTTTTGAGGCGAGTCGACTGCAAGACGACTTACGGCGTGCTGGGATTGATCCAGCATGGTGGGTAATCAATCAGAGCTGGCAACGATTAGAGACGACAGATCCAACATTGCTAGGTCGATCGCAGTCTGAGTCTAACTGGATAACCATGGTACAGGACAGTCTGGCGAAGAAATGTGTTTTAGTAGGGTGGCAGATGAATGAGCCAGTAGGTTGGCACAACTTGAAAGCGCTATCGGAGGAAAGGGGTTAGAAATAATGGCAGAAAAAATAAAAATCATCTTTTTGTGTACTGGAAATTCCTGTCGAAGCCAGATGGCAGATGGACTAGCTACAAAAATTGGGGGTACGAATTTTGAGATCCATTCTGCAGGATTGGAGGCTCATGGCCTCAATCCGCGAGCTGTGAAGGTGATGGGCGAAATTGGAATTGATATTTCCACCAACACATCAGATGTGATCAACTCGCAGTTGTTGGGTGGAATGAATTATGCGATTACGCTCTGTGGAGATGCAGAAGAGCGGTGCCCACTCACCCCACCAACTGTAATCAAGATGCACTGGCCATTCCCCGATCCAGCTAAAGCGACTGGTTCAGAGGATGAAATTCTCGATCAATTTCGAACAGTAAGGGATGCAATTGCCAAGCGCGTGCAAGCATTTTTGGCGGAAATCGGATAGATTGTAAGGAGGCGGTAGTTGTGAATAGTGACCAAGAGAAAGGTAGAGCAAAGGGTCTAGGCGGTTTCGAAAGGTACCTTACATTGTGGGTCGGTCTCTGTATTGTATTAGGAGTTGCAATTGGGCAACTTTTCCCGGCATTTCCCGAATTGCTCAGTCGCTTTGAGTATAGTCAAGTTTCCATTCCTGTGGCGATCCTGATTTGGCTAATGATCTATCCCATGATGGTGCAGATTGACTTTTCTAGTATTGTGGAAGCAGGTAAGCAGAAGAAAGCAATCACCTTAGCATCGATTGTAAACTGGATGATTAAACCGTTTACGATGTTTTTCTTTGCTTGGTTCTTCTTGAAAATTGTCTTTGCGCCCTGGATTTCAGATGGATTAGCGACTGAATACATTGCCGGTGCTATCCTATTAGGAGCTGCACCCTGTACAGCAATGGTGTTTGTCTGGAGTTATCTGACAAAAGGTGATCCTGCCTACACATTAGTTCAGGTTGCCATTGACGATCTGGTGCTATTATTTCTTTTTGCTCCCATTGTCATGTTTTTGCTAGGTCTTAGTGACATTTTAGTGCCCTATGACACCATTATCCTTTCGGTTGTGCTTTATATTCTTATCCCATTGATAGCTGGATATTTCTCCCGTAGATATCTGATTCGGACAAAGGGTATGGAGTGGTTTGAGGGAGTATTCCTGCGAAAACTCGGCGGCCTAACCATGTATGGTTTGTTGCTAACTCTTATTATTTTGTTTTCCTTTCAAGGAGAAGTTATTCTTGGTAATCCATTACACATTTTGTTAATCGCAGTGCCCTTAATTATCCAAACGTTCTTTGTGTTTTCTTTAAGCTACAATGCGGCCCGCCTAATAAAAATCAAGCATTCAGTAGCCGGTCCTGCAGCTTTGATTTCCTCAAGTAACTTTTTTGAACTAGCTGTAGCTGCAGCTATTTCGTTATTTGGTCTTACTTCTGGAGCCGCGTTAGCTACTGTGGTGGGCGTTTTAGTGGAAGTGCCCGTAATGCTAATCTTAGTGCGGATCGTCAATCGCACAAAGCATTTGTTTGCGACTTAAAGTTAGACTAGGATTTTTGATGAGGAGTGGTTCTTAATTGGAGAAATTTCGTTACAAGTTAAGCGGAACTTGTGCATCAATGGTAGAGTTCTTAATCGCCAATGATGTAGTGCAAAAAGTTGTGTTTCAAGGTGGGTGTGCCGGCAATACCCAAGGTGTTGGTCGATTAGTCGAGGGTATGGCTGTTTCTGAAGTTGTAGCAAGACTAAAAGGAATAGACTGCAAAGGCAAAGGGACATCTTGTCCCGATCAATTTGCCAAAGGGTTAGAGGTTTGTGTGAGCAAGAAGTAAATAAAAGAGAGGGGCCAGAACCCTCTCTTTTGTTTATAGTAGTATGACATTCTTCTCTCTGTTAGGGATTGATCTTGTAGCATCTCGAGTATCCACGATCTTGCTAGCTGTTTGCACAAGCCACATATAGTCAATATTTGAGTGGTCAACAGTTATTACCACAAGGTCAGCTTTTTCCACCTCTGCTTTGGTAAGAGGTGCAGAGGTTAAGTGGAGAGAGGAGGTGTCTACTTTTGGAACAAATGGATCATGGTAGACTACGCGGACGCCATCTTCTAAGAGTAGTTCTGTTAATTGGAGTGCTGGTGATTCTCGATAATCTGCAGTATCTTTCTTGTAGGCCATTCCTACTAGGAGGATTTTGGATTGCGATGGGACTCGATGGATCACATTGCATACTCGCCATATTTTTTCTCGGACAAAGTATGGCATATTGCGATTAATCTCTCCTGCTGCACTGATTAGCCTTGTTGTAGAGAGAAGTTCTCGAGCTGTCCATTCTAGATAGTGGGGATCGACTGGAATGCAGTGCCCGCCTACACCAGGTCCGGGATAAAAGGGCATGATGCCAAACGGTTTGGAAAATGCTGCGTCTAGGACGTCCCACACACAAACTCCCACTTTGTCACAGATTAGGGTAAGTTCATTAACTAAAGCGATGTTAACAGCCCGAAATGAGTTTTCATGAAGTTTAGCTAACTCCGCTACCTTGAGACTTGAGGTTGGTATTACATTCGGGACAATTTGAGAGTAGAAGAGTATCCCGAGCTCTAGTGATCCCCCCCCGAGCCCACCCACAAGTTTCGGAATGTTAGCTGTGCTAAAATGCTCATTGCCTGGATCCATTCTCTCAGGAGAGTGACAAACATAGAAATCCTGCTCAGCTCGTAAGGCTGACGTCTCCAATGCAGGAATCACGATCTCCTCAATAGTACCAGGGTATACTGTGGATTCAATGCAGATGAGTTGATTTGCTCTCAGTTTTGACGAGAGTTCTGTTACAACGCTTTGTATATGCTGCAAATCAGGTGTAAAATTTTTTGTGAGGCCAGTAGGGACGCATACTAAAATAACATCCATCTCGTTTAGGTGGACAAAATTACTGACTGCCTGAATTTTACCCGCAGTAATAAGTGTTCCAAGAACATCATTGTCGATATCCAGATTCGTTGTCTTGCCCTTGTTAATATCGTCAACTTTGTTTTTATCATTGTCGATGCCGATCACAGAGAAGCCGGCATGTGCACATGCAATGGCTAGGGGTAGACCGACATAGCCTAGTCCGATAATGCATATCTGAGCTTCTCTTGCTCTAATTTTTTCCTTCAGCCGCTGATTCACTGTTTCCACCCCGCATTCTATGCTTCTCAAACTTTCACACAGACTCCTGTAGACGCAACCAATCATAGGTTTTCACTAGGCCAGCAAAAATTGGGTGTCGGACACTCCAATTTAAATCTTCCTTAATGCTTCGGGCATCAATGCGTCTACGTGCTACGATATCAATGGAACGTGATGCTTCATAATTGATCTGTGCATCTGCATAACCTGTGATTGCTAATATCATTTTAGCAAGCATAATAATGGATGTTTCCCGCTCTGTTCCCACATTATAGACCCGCCCTATGGCTGTTTTGTGCTCTGTTGCGAGTAGAATCGCTTCAATCGCATCGTTAATGAATGTAAAATCTCGGGTTTGGTAGCCCTCGCCATAGATAGTTAGAGGGTTGTGCTTAAGAGCTGCGTCGAAGAATCGGGCAATCACACCGCAGTATGGATTAGCGGTTGTCTGTCCAGGGCCAAAAGCATTTGAGAGTCGCAGTATAGAGGTAGGTAGTTTGTATAGATGATGATAGACAGCGCAATAGTGTTCAGCTGCAAATTTGCTCGCGGCATAAGGAAGCTTGATATCGAAATATGTCTCTGGTGTTGGGAGTAGCAAGGCATCACTATAGATCGATGTTGTTGAGGTATAGACAAATCGTTTTAGATGCTTGCAGTACTTGCGGGCATATTCCAGAAGTAGATAGCTGCCGTAGAGATTTGTGTCAAAGTCAAGTTCGAGATTAGTAACGGATTTAAGAAGGTTAGAGCAGGCAAGATGGAAGATATAGTCTACCCTCGGCATGATTTCTTCTAGCACTTGTGTATTCGTTATACTATCTTCAATAAAGGTTATCTTCGGTAGATGGGGCACAGCATCTCGTCTGCCTGTGGATAAATTATCAATAACATAGATATGATCAGATAGAGGCAATACTTTTGTTATAAGTTGGGACCCGATGAAGCCTGCTCCACCAGTCACCAAAATAGATTTTAGATTCATGCTTAGCACTCACTCCTTAAAGGTGTGTTTCTATTTTAACAGCATTACTTGTTCAAAATGGGGCCATACCGATGCAATACGGTGATTATATGTGTGATTTTCTAGCACTTTTTGGCGCGCACGCTGACCGATTTCATATCTCAACCAGGGCCGATCCAGGTAGTATTGTACCAGCTCTAGTGTTTCTGCTGGTGAGCTAGTTAGAGCTAATTCTTGACCATCAATGAAGAGTTGACTAAGTGCTTCTGTGCGGTTGGTTAGCATGAACGCTCCTGTTCCCAAAATTTCAAAGGTGCGCTGGGTTACTTGATCTTGTGCATTTTGGAGTCCGAGCACGATTTTAGAGGTGCGATATACTCTTGATGTATTACCATAGAGTAGGTGACCCTGCAGCCAAAGTCTGGGTATACTGTGCCCAAATGTCTCTTTTATTTGAGCCTGGTTTTTTCGCCAACCGTAGCCCCAGATATGAGTTTGAATATTTGCTTTGATCAAAGGGAAGAGAAGATTTTGAAGGCTTTCAAATCGGTAAGTCGGTTTAAAGAGATGGGTGGCTCCAACTAAAGATATATTGTAGTTCTCCTCATCCCTTTCATGCTTTTGGGGATATAAGCGTGGGTTCAATGCAAAGTTGAAATAGCGACAGGGGATGCCCAGTTTCTCGTATCCACCAATACAGTCTGCGTGAATAGTCCAAACTAAATCGGGTTTCGCTCGCAAGACATAGGGCAATGACCAATCCGAGTGATTGATTTTATCTTCTGTTGCCCAGTATATGTGGAATAGTCTAAACTTCTTACATAAGGCTGGTATTAGGTCAGCAAAGTACGAGAAGAGGGAAGTGTTATATCCGACGGTTATCAAGATATCTGGTCGAAAATATCTTAGTCCGGCATCCACCTCTTCTAGATTCCATGAAGACTGAAAAAAAACTTCATAACCTAACTGAGCAAGTGAGTCTCCGAGACTATTTATGCAGTAGGTTCGATGGTCTAAGAAAAAGATTTTATATGTTTTCATGGAGTCCCTCCCTTACTAGCCAAACCAGCTCCCTAACTCTCGTAGTTGCCATGAGGATACCCGCCTTTATAGCTTATTGTATGAAGATGTCGGCCAAAAGTTCTAGTCCTCTAAGAGTGATTAGCAAGCGGGCACGGCTGTTTGTAGGATTACATACTATATAGCGAGGAGGTTGACGAAAGTGTCCGAACAGCAGATTGTAAAAATTCCTGCTTTTTCGCTCAAGCGCCAGAATCTTGAGCTGCGTGCCGCTCTGCGTGAGTGTTTTCTAAACGTTGTTGATCAGAGTCAGTTCATATTGGGTAACCATGTTAGTGCGCTGGAGAAGAAAATTGCAGCGTGGTGTGGGGTTAATCACGGTGTAGGTGTGGGTAACGGCAGTGATGCTCTGTATCTTGCATTGCAAGCTCTCGGAATCACCCCAGGCGACGAGGTAATTACTACTCCTTTTACATTCTTTGCAACAGCGGGAGCCATAAGTAGAGTAGGTGCTAAGCCAGTTTTTGTTGACATTGAGAAAACGACGTGGAACATGAACCCAATGAAGCTCAAGGCTGCCATTACAAAAGGAACTAAAGCCATTATACCAGTCCATCTCTATGGTTGCCCTGCGAATATGAGCGAGATTATGTTAGTGGCATCTACCCATGATTTGAAGGTTGTCGAAGATAGTGCACAAGCGTTAGGCGCTAAATTCAAAGAGATGAGCGTCGGATCCTGGGGAGACGCTGGATGTGTCAGTTTTTTTCCAACTAAGGTTTTGGGTGCTTTCGGTGATGGAGGGATGGTGGTAACTAATGACTCCGAGCTAGCTTCACGGATATCGCGGCTCAGGCTGCATGGTTCTCGGATTAAGTATCATCATGACGAAATTGGATCCAATAGCCGCCTTGACGAGTTGCAGGCGGCTATCCTACATTTGAAGAGCGAGTACAGCGAACAGTGGACAGAGAGACGGAGAAGCATTGCCGATTTATACGGGCGGTTGTTCGGTGAGTATGCCAATCAATTAGGGATACGGCTTCCTGTGGAACCAGCAGGGACCTATCATGTGTACCATCAATACACCATTGCGATCGCTTACCGTGATCGATTACACCAATATCTAACAGACTGCGGAATTGGGTCTGCAATCTACTATCCTGTCCCACTGCATCTCCAACCTGTATACTCTTCACTCGGCTACTCACATGGTGATTTTCCAGAGGCTGAAGCCGCATCTAGGCAGGTTCTGTCGTTGCCGATGTTTCCTGAGTTAACGGATGAAGAAGTGAATGTCGTTGTAGCAGCAGTGGTACGTGGTTGTAAGGAAAGCTTAATTGGCATGGACAATTAAATATGGCCAACTTCTGCGAGAAAAATCGCACCGTCTGCACTGCGGTCAAACAGCAATCGGATGGAGACAATCTTGTGTGGTTCAAAGTTCGGGTTGTGTAGCGTAAAAGCGATAAGAGGTAAGGTATAGGTTTGCAATATGGGTTCTGATGGGCTACTTGGTTATCTCCATAGTGCTCGTTACCTAATTGGATATTTTGCTTAAGTACAACATTGTGATGTCAGTTTCCTGCTTAGGCGGGCATATAGAAGGATTTACTCTGGACGAAGTCTAATACTTAGTATAACAATTAGCTTTCCAAGCAGATTCTTAGGAGTGATTATATGTGTGAATTCTGTACCAAGCATGGTGAGGGGAAGAAGTGGTACCAAGTGATGGAACATTACTCTCAAGATTTATTGGCAAATCCCAAGCGACAGGCCTATATTCGTAAATTTGTAGCTGGTATGCGCCAAAATGGTGGTAAGCGGATGGCAAAACTTGCTGTGATTAAGCAGAAATTGCCTCTAGCTCATCGATTCATCCGCCATATTGGTACCAACCTGATGAAGAAATCGCATTTTGGTCAAGTTATTCCTTTGGAAGATGCTCTGGAAGTGGTTGATCTCGTACAGTCTATCACTCGGATTGCCTGTGTATGTCGTAGTGTGACACAAGGAAGACATGATGCCCGCTATTGTCTTCTCCTAGGGATAGACCCTAGTGGGCTCGTTGGCGATTGGCCAGAATTACAGGATAATCTAGAAGTGTTATCTAAGGAGGAAGCTAGGGAGTGCTTAAAGCAATTTGATACGCTTGGTCTTATCCATTCCATTTGGACCTTTGAAACCCCTTTTATAGGAGCAATTTGCAATTGCGATCGAGACTGTCTGGCTTATAAAATGCAAGTGAGTGGTGACTTAATGGATACGATGTTTAGAGCGGAATATATTGCTTCGATTGATCCAGCCCTGTGCACAGGTTGCCGAATGTGCACACGCCAATGCCAATTTGGGGCTGTCGAGTATTCAGCGATGGATAACAAGTGTGTTATTAATAGGCATAAGTGTTATGGTTGTGGAATATGTCGCACAGGGTGTATTAAAAACGCCATAGAATTGCAGGATACGCTATCGCCTAGCCTAATTTTAAGAAAAGGAATGTAAGTCGTGTTGTCGAATCTGATACGTAAGACTAACAGGATATGTGAGGAGAGAAACCAGTGGCACTCAGCTCAGATACGAAAGCAAGAAATGTACAACCTTTTGCTTGGTATAGCGATTATCGTCAAGCTCCGATTGAAGTTATTTACGTACCTGGAGAAGGATTAGGCCAGGGTTCCTTGGTGTTTTGGACGCCACTTCCACCAGGAGGGGCTCAATTACCTGAGGCTATCTATGCGATGTTAGGTATTGCTGATTATTATTCACCAAATAATCCTTCGTTGGAGGAATTAGGATTCTTTTCGCGACAGATTCGTCTGGTACTGCCGTTGCCTTTAACCAAAACTGGACGAAAGCCACGGCAAACCTATGGTGTTGTTAAAGTATATGGTATGGCTACAAGCTTGGTTCAAGCATTAGAGATACTAGCACTATATCCATTGACTCAAGAGAACTACTATTATGGATCACTCGTTGGAGGTAAGTCACTTGCTTATTGGGCTACAGCAACGAAATTCGCACTCGAACTAGTTGGTTCGCAGCGCTATCTTCCAACGATAAAGAAAACAGGTTCCAATCAAGCTTGTATACCTTTGTGGACGGCTGACCTTCGTTCAAAAATTGATCAGGAGCGTTTCTGCATGTTAAGCAAGTCTTGCCCGCCTGTTGCACATTCACTTGCTAGCATGGATAATCTTAGTGTTTGGCAACCCGAATATTTGCTGCGGCAATTTCTTGATCGTTCAATCGATAGTCTTATACGAGTGACGCAGCATCGACCTGGACCATATGACTCGGAGACATGGGAGACGCAATGGATTAGAGGTCTTACGAGTCCAGACCCATCAGTTGTAGATTTCGGTGAAGTAAAGAACAATAGTTTGCCGATTGAGTTAGAGGCATGGCAAAGTGTATTGCATCAATCTCCAACAGGTCTTCGCCTATGTTTACGGCTAGACTATCCGGATGATGCAGGGAACTGGCGGCTTCACTACTTATTGCAGTCACCAGATGATCCGAGTTTAATTGTTCCGGTGGATTATGCATGGCAAGCCCTGAAACGAATAAAGCTGTGGAACAGAACCTTTGAGCAACCCCAAGCCATTGCATTAGCAGCGTTAGGTGTTGCAGGACGGATATTTGCACCGATCGAGAAGTCGCTTGCAGAAGCCACTCCGACTGGGGTAGACTTAAGTCTAGATGAAGCAGACTCATTTGTAGAGAATTTCATTGATGTATTAGAAGATGCAGGTGTAAGTGTGTTACTTCCTGTTGAGTTTACAGAGCAAGGACATCTCTTAAGTGTCAAGTTAACGACCGAGGATACGCAAGAGAGCAAGAGTTCAGGTCACTTTGGAGAGCTACTGTTTCGCTCCTATTCCTGGAGAGTATCTATGGGAGAAGAGGATATTTCTGAGCGGGAATTCCAACAAATGGCTGATTTTAAAGGCTCCCTTATAAAATGGCGAGGACATTGGGTGCGAGTCGACCCAGAACAGGTGTCCTCTATTGAGACGTTTCTAAAGCGCAGAAATAACCAACAATTAACAAGTGCAGAAGTATTAAGTACAGCGCTTGGAGGAGACAACTTAGCGAATGAGCTCGGTATCGAGGTTGAAGTAAAGCTGGATGAAAACCTTAAAGGCTTGGTAACCATCCTGGAATCAGGTGGTTTTCAACCATTAGCAGCTCCTAAACATTTTCAGGGTAAACTTCGACCTTATCAAGAACGGGGACTTGGCTGGTTAACTAGCCTGTCGGAAGCGAATCTTGGAGGATGCCTCGCAGACGATATGGGTTTAGGTAAAACAGTACAGATTATCGCTTGGCTTTTGCAAAAAGCAAGAATGAAGCCGACATTAATCATATGTCCGACATCATTAATAGGTAATTGGCGCCGGGAGATACGGAAATTTGCCCCTTCGCTAACACCCTATTTACACTATGGACCAGGCAGATCTCGGAGCGAAACTACATTAAATCGTAATCTAGATGGTAATTCTGTTGTTATCACATCGTATCAGACGATGCAACTCGATCAGGATTTACTAACAGCTATAGAATGGGATTGTGCTGTTGTTGATGAGGCACAGAACATCAAGAATCCCCATACAAAACAGGCACGAGCCATTCATAAGCTTAAGGCTAGGGCGCGTGTGGCGTTATCTGGTACCCCAGTGGAGAATAGGTTGTCGGAGCTTTGGTCAATTCTGGAATTTACCACCCCAGGTTTGTTAGGTTCCTATGAGCAGTTTCAAGAGAGATTAGCATTGCCGATTGAGCGTTTTCGTGATCGCTTAGCTACGAAGCGACTACAAGCATTGACAAGACCTTTCGTCCTTCGACGGTTAAAAACAGATACTACAATTATTAGTGACCTGCCGGAGAAAGAAGAATTTTTAGCAGAATGTCCGCTCACAAGGGAACAAGCAAGCTTATATCAAGCAAAAGTGGATGAAACGTTAGATGCTTTAGCTACTCTTACTGGATTTATGCGTGCGGCAAAAATTCTTAGTTCGTTAACCGCTCTAAAGCAGATATGTAATCATCCAGCGCATTATCTCAAGGAGCGAACTCCTCTCATGAAGCGCTCAGGAAAGCTAATGCGACTAGAATCTTTGTTGCAGCGTGTTCTTGATAGTGGTGAAGCGGTACTAATCTTTACACAGTATGCAGTTATGGGTCAGTTATTAGCCGATCACATAACTGCGAGATTCAATGAGGAAGTTTTATTCTTTAAAGGTCAAACAACGCAGAGAAAGCGCGATGAAATGGTCGAACGGTTTCAAAATCCTAACGGACCTCGGATATTTATTCTTTCTCTTAAAGCTGGTGGAACAGGCTTAACACTAACTCGAGCAAGTCAGGTAATTCACTATGATCGCTGGTGGAATCCAGCTGTCGAGGACCAAGCCACAGATCGGGCATTTCGTATTGGGCAAACCCAAAGAGTTCAAGTACACAAATTTGTGTGTCCAGGCACTCTTGAAGAGAAAATTGACCAAGTCCTCAACATGAAAAGAGATTTAGCAAATCAAGTATTAGGTACAGCTGGCGATAAATGGATTACAGACCTATCCAATGAAGAATTAAAAGATATGCTTCTTCTCGGAGCGGACGCTGTAGTGAGTGAAGAGGGGGATGAGGAGTAGATGACAATGCAAACGGAGAGTCAGTCATCGATTTTAGCTCGCACTTGGTGGGGAAGACAATGGGTATACTCCTTAGAAGCTTTAGGCGAAAACTGGCCTAATCGGTTACCGCGCGGAAGAGGCTATGCGCAAGCGGGAAAGGTATATGATTTGGTTTCAGCACCAGGTATGGTAACCGCTAAGGTGAGTGGTAGTGGCATCCGACCCTACCGGGTTGAGATTTCACTAAAAGCGTATTCAGACGAACAATGGGATGGGTTAATTGCATCGCTAGCCAGTCAAGCTCAGTATACGGTTAGACTACTTCAAGGTGAAATGCCCGAGAACCTTCTGCAAGTCTGTGAACCGCTAGGATTACCATTGTTTCCTCAGGCAAATGATGATTTGACTACAGTCTGTAGTTGCCCGGATGTTGCGAATCCATGTAAACACGTGGCCGCTGTTCTTTATGTTCTAGGCCAAGTGTTTGATCAAGATCCCTTTCAAATGCTTTATTTACGAGGAATGAGTCGTAAAGATATCATGAATGCTCTCGAAGCCAAGAGATTAGACACAAATCACATTGTCCTTGGATCTGAGATGCATTTAAACTTAGTCGAGCCAGTTGCAGACCAGGAACAGCAGGTGGATTATACGGAACTAGATCCCTCAAAGTTTTGGGAGTCCGATGCTACAAGTGAGGATATTACATTTGAGTTAGCAAAACCCAGTGAAAAAATGCCTAGCCTGAGGAGACTTGGAACTCCCCCATCTTGGAGTTGTCCACTAGCGTTTACCCAGATTTTTGACCCAATATATGAAGATGCATCTGAGCTAGCGCAGAGAATATTAAGTGGCCATCCTTCGCAAGCGATCGTTACGACCACAAAACAACATCAGGTGCTAGAAGAGCCAGTAGTCAAAGAGACTAACGACTCCCAAGTCATACCTAAGTTAGCATCGGTGTGTCAATCCATTCTCATTATAGTGATGGATCAAGGATATATAAGACCACAAGATAAAGCGCTTTTTTCGTCTACAGAACAAACGATGTTTTCTTTAGCTATTCAGGCTTTAGTTTTGGAAGGGATTCTAATGAAGGAAGGAAATGGTCGCAACCTTCGGTATATACAATCCACTTCCTGCTAGCATACGGGATTAAAGATCACCATGAAGTGTTTACCATAATAAAGCAGCAAAATTTTCTAATTGGGAGTGGTTTTATGGTTCGGACAATTGCTTGGTATGCATATTTTTGGCTTTCTCTTGTTTTAACTATTCCTACTTTTGTAGTCGTTAATCGGCTCTCACAGAAAGGAAAAACCCAGGAACGCAATGATCTTGTGCATGTTACAACCGCAAACTGGGCTCGATCTTTACTAAATTTAGCGGGTGCTAGAGTGACAGTTATCGGTGCTGAGAATCTGCCTGTGGATCGTACAGTTTTATTCGTTAGTAATCACCAGGGTAGTTTTGATATACCGTTGCTCATAGGATGCATTGATAAACCCAAGGCGTTTATTGCGAAAGTTGAGTTGTTAAAAATGCCACTAATAAACAAGTGGATGAAGCTGATGAATTGCGTTTTTTTGGATAGAAAAGATATGCGTCAATCGGTGCGTGCAATGAATCAAGCCTTGGAGTATTTGAAAGAGGGTTACTCTATGGTTGTTTTTCCCGAGGGTACACGTTCGAAGGGTAAAACAATGGGAGAGTTTAGAGCTGGCAGCTTAAGAGTAGCCGTAAAGGCTAAAGTCCCCATCGTTCCCGTAACGATTAGAGGAAGCTATAAGTTACTGGAACAAAATGGGTTTTTCATCAAGCCTGCCGACATAGAAATAGTAATAGCAGAGCCCATCGAGACAGCCCTGCTCTCGAAGGAACAGGTTATCGGACTACAAGAACAAACGTGCTCAGTTATTGCGAGCCAGCTCTAAACATGCTAGATGTTATTTGGGTATACGTATAGCAGGAGGAATTTCTTGAAGATAAAAGTGTTAGATTTTAATTTGGGGCATAGTGAAAGGACGGTTCATCCACATGAATTATCATCATCAGATAGGTCGGGTTCTCATTCTTTTTATGCTATTCTTAGTCTTGCTGTCAAGTGTATCGCTAGGTAAATCAGGATTGACAGTGGAGCAAATCGGAACCAGAAAGTATGCAGGAGAAGGGTACATGGAAGTCATGGGTCCACTGGTTCTCATGCATCTTAAGGGTAGCCCCTATGAGATTGGACTGCAGCATGGAACTCTGCTTGCACACTTAGTTCCCGATGAGTCTTTAATAGAGATGGGTGGGCAATTCAATCCTTTAACTGCTCAGGTCTCAGGTGTAAATCGCCTCATTCAAGGATTTCAGCAGTTTTACTTTAGACACAAGATAAATCCTTGGATTGACCGGAATATCCCTGAGGATGTATACAAAGAGTTAGAAGGTATTATTTATGGAGTGAGTCAAGGCCAAGAATCCGCTCCACTGGAAATTATCATGGGTAACGTTTCTCAGGATCTAGGGATGACATTTGCCTGCACCTCGATGGCTGCTTTTGGGGAAGCAACGGCTAGTGGTTCTCTATACCATGCTCGTAACCTTGATCATATAGGTATGATAGATTGGGCCGAACATGGGTTTGTAGTAATCTACGAACCGGATCAGGGCTACCCGTTTATTACTCATATCTACCCAATTCATGCGGGTACAATGCAAGCCATGAATAATCAAGGTATCACTGTTTCTGTGAATTACTCCCTAGTCGATCGGTCAGACAATTCCCTTGATGGGATGGCTATGGTGTTTTTGATCCGGCAAATTGTACAATATGCATCTACTTTAGACGAAGCGATTGAAATTGTCCTCAATACGCCCCGCACCTTTGGACTGAATATTTTAATTTCCGATAGCAAGGTCCCGGACGCTGTGGTTCTAGAAGTGGATCCGAACCGATATGCCATTAGAAGAGGTAATGATCAAGTGTTGTATACTGCTAATCGTTATAACAGCGAATACATGCAACAGTTCCAGACTCCTGGTTGGCTAGCTTCGGCTCGTCGTGAAAATCGCCTATCCCAGTTCTTTGCAGATAACCATGGGAAGGTCACCGTCGAATCTCTGGTAAATTTACTGCGGGATCGGAATGAGCCTGGAAGTGTTGGGTATGATGGATTGGTGGATGGTATAAATAATGCAGGTTCGCTGCTATCTTGTGTGTTTTCTCCGAATGAGCAGATGATGTGGATTTCCATAATCGATGATCAGCGTGGATCACCGGACACAGAACTCTATGCTTTTAGCCTTAGTCGGGCTTTAGCTGGTGATGAGCCTGCTGTCTTTTCTCGGAATATCCCAGCAACCCAAGAGGAGCAAAATTTCGTTAACTGGTTGCTAGTCCGTAAGGCCACCATTGCGTACTCAAAAAATCAATTGTCTGTTGCCCTGGAGTATTTATCGCAAATTGATCTGGAGTTTAGTGAGGCCGAAGCGGTGTTAAATCTCAAAGCCCACATCTATTTTCGATTAGGAAATAACACACAGGCTATGCATTACTTCCAAATTCTCGCAGATTGCCCCCAAGTTGCAGAACCTTTTTATCATCTAGAGGCGCATGCTATTCTTGGAGCTTTCAATGATAGTGCAGGGAATCGTGAGGCTGCACTGGCAAGTTATGAGAAAGCTCTCCAGATTACGATTCCAGATTTAGGAGGCAATACGACTTTTTACCAGCGGTTAGCAGAAGCAGGATTACAAAGACCGATCTATATAGAATCTACGAAGTCCGGTTACTACTTTACGAATAAAGACAGCGCGATTGTGGAATTCCTAAGAGCTCCCAAAGCTATCCCTATCAAGGATCTCCTATCGGATAGCAAGTATGATGGGAGGCAGATTGCCAACGTTAGAATTCTAGGAGTACACAATACAGATAAAGAAATACTTGCTCGAATCATTCAACTCCAACCAGGAACTACATTTAGTGCAGCTCAGTTTCAGGCAGGAAAACGCCGTTTGAATGCTTTACAAGCATTCGAACCGGTTCAAATATATGTGGTTCCGGCTAGTGAGACCCATGTAGATATTGTGGTTCGGATCAGTGAGGGGTTTGGCCTATATCTTGATCCCGTGGAATTTGTGATTGAGACAATCTTAAATCTCAGGCAAAAAAGTGTTTCCATGCGTTATTATAATGTAGGAGGGACACTAGCTTCCATTGGTGGAGAATATGGCTTTGGAACGAATAATCGGAGAGTTGCTTCCCTTACATTTCCTTTATATGCCTGGCCGACCACTATCCGCTATCAGTCACAAACGAATAAAACGAAATTGGTTTGGGGTGATCACATCGGTAGTGAATATACCCTAGATCGAGCCGATCTTTCTGTCAGTACTCAGGTTCCACTTGGACATAGGAGTACGGTAGCACTAACAGCAGGGTATTTTAAAAGCGACGTCAGCAGCTTAAGTACAGCTACAGGCTTAGTTGTAACTAGTAAGGAATACTTCAAGCTAGCCTCGACCATTCAAACAGGGGTGCCTGGTAGTACCACTTGGACCCAAAGAGGAACTACTGCTCAAATTGGGGCATCCATCCTTGGAAATGCTAAAGACCTAACCGAGTATTATCCTCGTTTGCGGTTGCAAGCGCGAAACGTATCGTATCTAGGTGGAGGTTTTACTTCCCGTCTAGAACTTGATGCAGCATGGACCCAAAGTAATACCCCGTTTGAGTGGAGATATCGTTTAGGAGGCAACGGACAGCTTGGCACAAGTGATTCCATGTTTGTAGGCGAGATGTATGTGTATTCCAACTTCGAAGTTCAACGATATTTTACTCATCACTTAGCAGCCCATTTCAATTTTGAGGCAGCTAAAATCTGGGAGAACGAAGCAAATCGAGAGCTAAGTAGTCTTTTGTACAGTGTCGGTGGAGGCATGACATATAAGACACCAGTAGGAATCGATGTCCGTGCGCAATATAGCAGAAATTTAACTCTAGCAGATATGCATAGTGTAACAATTGGCATTGTCAATCGGTTTTAGTTAGCCAGGATCTTAGATAGTATGGGGGATAATAACACCTGAATCGGAGTTGTGCGCCGTAGATGCTTTGTTTTTATGCCTACAATAAAAGGATTTTCAGACCTTGAGCGAGAAAGAGATTAGTTGGTAATACGGAGTCTAGAAAATCCTAGGGAGTGTTTCATAATAAAAATTACTTCGCAACCTGATGAAAGTGAATCGGTGCTTACGTATAATCAGTTATTATCTTTTTATTTGCCTTTAGCAGTAACACCCTTTCTTATCGCGTCAAGCCACTCTTTAGTCAATGCTGCGATGGCGCGTTTAGCGTATCCTGATCTAAGTATTGCTACTTTTAGTGTGGTGCAGGCTTTAGCAAATGTAATTAAATCGCCTGGTTTATTAGCACGAGAGTTGAATGTTTCGTTAGTCGATCGAACAGCTAGTCTTCGCTTGACGAACCAATTCCTTTTTGCTTTAGCTGGTTTTTATGTGTCTATATTGTTAGTATTTGGATATACCTCGTTAGGAGAATGGTTTCTTCAAACTGTAATGGGTATTCATGATCCGGATGTGATTGCTTTTGCCTATATTGCAATGCGGATAATTTGGGTGCTACCCATTGTGGAGATATTACGGAATCGTATTCAAGGCTTGTCGATTGGTCTTCGAAGAACAGGCTTGGTGTCAATGGGAACCTTTGTGAGACTCATTGTGTTAGCTCTATTTTTAGCTTGGGCGGTCCATAACCAGTCGTTAACAGGTATCTATGTTGCAAGTGTATCTTGGGTGGTCGGTATCGGCATTGAAGGACTATTTTTGGGTATTTTTTTCAAGCACAATGTGGGGTCAACTAAAGAGGCCGCTAAGATGCTACCTATTCGCCATGAAAAGGCGCTGACGATAAAAACTATACTTACATTTTTTATCCCGCTCGCCTTGATGGTGACCCTAGAAACGTTCTTTCAACCATATATGCAGAGTGCTATCGCCAGAAGCCCTGTTAACCCTACTCAATCTCTGGCAGCTTATGGGGTTGCTTGGGGTCTTTTCATGTTAATTGCCAATCCGATTCGCGGACTTCATCAGTGCTCGTTAGTTTTTCTTGCTGAGGAAGGTAGAACCCAGTTTGTGCGCGTGCGAACATTCTGCTTAGCGATCGGTGGCTGCTTGTCTGGTATTGCATTCGTTATTGGGATTACGCCCATAGGCTATTGGATTCTCCGGTATGTAATTGGAGTGACTGAACCCGTAGCACAGATTGGGCGCCTTGTAATACTAGCTTTTTTTGCCTATCCAGTACTACGAGCTTGGGCTGAGTTTCACTGGGGTATATTAATGGGAGAAAGAAATACTTCCGTTATCGGGTTTGCTAAAGTTCTCAACATGGGATCGGCTATTGTAGGCATAAGTTTATTTATTGGTCCCTTGCAAGTTCTAGTTCCTCTCCCGCCAGCTATACTAGGAGGGATTACATTCACTCTTGGTCAAGCTGTCGAAAGTATTTATCTGTGGTTCTATGTAACAAAGCATCAACGATCTACAGTGCTAGATATTGGTGAATCTCCCCAGCCTACACCGAAGGTCGTGAGCTCGCAAGGAGACCATTAGGACTCTTTATTTAAAGACAACATGAAGGAGTTGGGCACATGAAGATTGGAATTGTTATTTATTCGAAAAGCGGTAATACCCTCTTAGTAGCAGAAGCTCTAGCTAAGAATCTCATTAGCTTAGGACATTTAGCATCCCTCGAGAAACTAACAGCAGTGGATAAAAAGCAAATTGATGTCAAAAAAATTGTGCTTGAGTCGGCACCAAAATTAGATGGATATGATGTAGTAATTCTTGGCTCTCCCGTTCATGGCTTTTCTCTATCGCCAGTAATGCAAGCGTATTTGCTGCAAACTAGTGAACTGGCTGGGAAAAGAGTCAAAGGGTTTGTCACCCAGCATTTTCCTTATCCATGGATGGGTGGTAGTCGAGCATTAGGTCAGATGATGACGGCTTGTAAGGCAAAGGGAGCCCATGGAGAGAATACAGGTATTGTTAATTGGTCAAGTAAGCACAGGGATCAGCGCATTCAGGAGGTGATCGAGAAGCTTAGCGCTATTTAGGAGACACACCGATGAATGGAGATGAACCAATGAAATGGGAAAGTACCTATCTAGATTGGATTATGGCGAAGGCTGACCAGAGTTTCACGGCGCCAATTTCTCATATTACAGACAAAATCGCACCTTTGAGTCCAGGAGATTCTCACGATTACTACTCAAACGGCGATTATTGGTGGCCCAATCCCAATACACCCACAGGTTTGCCCTATATTCGCCGGGATGGGCAGTCAAATCCTGAGGCTTTTTTGGAGCATCGCCAAATTTTACGACAGATGCGCAGTCATGTAGCGAATTTAGCTGCAGGTTATCTAATCACACAAGATGAGCTTTATGCTCACCGAGCAACCTTGTGGTTGCAGGAGTTCTTTTTAGATGAGAAGACCAAGATGCGTCCCCATCTGATTTATGCCCAAGCGATTCCTGGTGTCTGTGATGGGCGAGGAATTGGAATTATTGATACATTGCACTTAATTGATGTGCCAGTAGCGATTCAAACGCTAAAGACAGCGAGTTGTATGCCGCCAGAACTCTATATGCGATTACAACAGTGGTTTGCTAATTATTTGTCATGGATGACCACCCATCCCTATGGATTAGAGGAGAGAGAAGCGAAGAATAACCATGGTGTCTGTTGGCATGTTCAAGCAGGCATATTTGCCAGATTCACGAATAACGAGCAGATTATCAAGTCGTTAATCCAACGTTATAAGCAAGTATATCTTCCTGAGCAAATGGATCTTGATGGTAGTTTTCCTGCAGAGTTACAACGTACAAAGCCGTATGGATACTCAATTTTTCAATTGGATAATATGATAAACCTTTGTCAGATTTTATCGACTCCAGAGGAAAATCTGTGGGAGTTTCAACTGCCAGATGGACGCAGTATTCAGCGAGCTCTGGAATTTCTCTACCCTTACATGCTCGACAAAACACAATGGCCCTATGATCCCGATGTACAATCATATGATAATTGGCCAGTAGCTGTTACTGGATTGTTATTTGCAGGGATAGCGTGTAAACAACCTAAGTATATCCAACTGTGGAAGGAACTGACAAAAGATCCAAAGGATCCCGAAGTGCGACGTAACATGGCGATTCGACAACCAATCTTGTGGCTGAGGAAGTAAATTAACTCCTCTGTGGTCCCGTTGTTAGAGTTCAACTTCCTGAAAAACAAAACTAGAACCAAGAATTGGGACACTGTTTCTTCTGCCCTTTTTGTTGATGATGATTAGTGCATATGCCGTGCCCTCCGGTGTCCCAATTGTAATTCCGTGATAGGGAAACCACTCGTTTTCCGAAGCGTCTAAGTAATCCGTGGAGTATAAGGAACCAGATAGCCCCATCGCTAGTAATTGGTGATCTTTGGTATAAAACTCTACGAAAATAGTGACCCGTGCTCCTCTCCCTTGACCGCTCTTGGCAAACTGGCCCCTCACTACGTAAATCTTTCCTGGTGTAACGGGCACTCTTTGTTTGATATGAGCATCTTTTCTTCCTGCTTGAAACTGCACGGTATAGGAGTTGTTAGGAGAAAATGTAGTACCAGCGGTCGCATGATAGAATACCCATCCAACATGTCTATGTTGTTTGAACTCTTCGTTCCACAATAGATTTTTCGTCAGATGCGTAGATTTTCGTTTCTGATGTTTCGCATATTCCCACTCGATTGCTGGCCATACCGCTTGCAATGTTTGTTGGTATGAAAATTTGTCTGTGGCAATTCTACGACCCTTCTCGGCAATTCTTTTTCGCTCGTTCTCATGGTGTAAATAATAGTCCACCAATTGCAATGTTTCTGCAGGAGAGTTCGATACAACGCAGTCAACACCAGGATGCAATTTATGACGAACAGCTTCCGTGTTGGAGGTCAAGAGAAACCCTCCACTAGCTAATATGTCTAGGGTTCGATTGCTCAGTTGGTCCGTGCTTGTTTGGATACTGATGCTAATTCTCGCTGAGCTATAGCATTTTGGTGTTTCTGTAAAAGGCAGTTTCCCTTGAAGAATGCCAACTTTTGGCTTTTCGATATGATAATAACGATGGATTTTTTCCCAGTCCCGTCCCCAGATTCTCAAGTCATACCTTTGGTTAAATAGGGATACAACCAGATCATAAATACTTTTGAATCGCAACTCACCGAGAAAGAAATTTCCGTTGGCTACAACAGCTGCATCGCAAGCATAATGAGGTTCTACCGAATACTGCTTATGGAATGAAGGATTACAACCGATATCAAAAAAAATAGACTTAATCCCCATTTGATCATATCGCGAAATACAGCGATGACTGCGAGTCAAAACGAAGGAGGGACGCATCGCAGCACAATACGGTTTTGACCAGCGCTCAAAATGGAGCCAATCTTCTTCCGCGAAATAAACATGAAATAGACGGTGCTTTTCTAACAGCTCACCAATGGATTGCAAGGTTTTACTCATTACAGCCTTCTGGTGCCAGATATCCCAGCCCATATCCATAATCATATCAGGGTGAAGTTGCAGAATCGTCTGCTCAAGTTTGTCTGCATCGAACTGATCGAGAACGATTACTTGATGTCCTAGTTCTTGAAGGGCTCCCCCTAGCGAGTGACGAAAAATGTCGAACGTCATCAAAGCAAGTATCTTCACTCGCAAGCCCCCTAAGACATTGATGGTATAGTATATGGCTACTTAGGGAGAAAAGTGATATGGGACTGGTGAAATTGACAGCTTTATGCCCCTTAGGCTCTCTTTTGCGTAGCCCTAGTGGGGTATTCTCTTATCTCGGGTAGAGATTCTAGTGTCTCGCCATAGCTTGTGAGAATCAGTTCTGTGGAAATGCGAGCGGATTCGAATATGGTAGGAAGGCCGCTGCCTGGGTGTGTGCCCCCACCCACTAAATAGCAGTGATCGAGCTCTTCAAACTGGTTGTGAGGCCGAAAGCCAAGCATTTGGGTTAAATTGTGTGCAAGATTAAACGTTGCTCCATTGTAAACATGGATATCTTGCTCCCAATTGCTCGGCGAAATCACCCGTTCGCTCTCAATGTGTTGTCGAATATCTGTTAAACCCGCCTTCTTCTCGAGGATGTCTAGTACTCGTTCGCGAAATACTGGTGTCTCGTTATCCCAATCAATACTACTAGAATTGTTCGCCACTGGCACCAATACATACAGAGCAGATTTCCCGCTTGGGGCCAGGTTGGGATCCGTAACAGAAGCGTTTTGGATATACACCGATGGATCATCAGATAATACCTTCTCCTTGGAGATTTCGTCCACATTCTTTTTGTAACTCTTGGCGAACACAATGGTGTGGTGAGGAAGATCATAGACTTTGTCAAGTCCAAGATATACCATGAATGTGGAACACGAATACTTCTTTTGACGCAGCTTTTGATCGCTATATTTCACCCGATGTTTAGCAGCTATAAGATGCGTCATGGCATGCGCGAAATCAGCGTTAATCACTACGTCATCAGCCATGATCTGTTCACCATTCTCTAACAACACTCCTATGGCTCGCTTGTTGTCAACAATGATTTCCTTTACTCCACTAGAAAGGTGAATATTTCCTCCTTCTTCCTCAATCACCTTCGCCATGCCTGTTGCTATCTGATTTAATCCACCCATCACATGATAGATGCCACCTGCATGCTCAATATATGAGATAATACTAAATGTGCCTGGACACTCCCACGGAGACATGCCTAGATATTTTGCCTGGAATGTAAAGGCTATCCTTAGTTCTTCCTCATCAAAATATTGCCCGAGCTTATTTATGAGACTATACTGAGCGTCGAGCTTCGTAATCGATCGTAGGAATTGCTTCTTAAAGTATGACGTCCAGGAAAGGTAAGGTATGCTAAGGCAAGGGATTAATGTGTCAAACTTCTTCTTTTCTTTTTCGAGAAACTTCAAATAGCCAGGGTAGCTTCCTGGGAAAACGCGTTCAAGCTGTTCTTTCATCTGTTTTTCGTCTCTTGTAGGATAGAACTCTTTACCTCCCTCAAACACTAACCGATACAGGGGATCTATCTCCTGTAGAGTCATATAATCAGTGAGACGACGTCCACTCAGCTCAAACATCTGCTTTAGAACGTAGTCCATCATTAAGAAGGTTGGACCTAGATCAAAGCGAAAGCCATCTTGTGTAAATGACGAAGTCCTACCTCCTATATAAGATTGTTTTTCAAAGATATCTACTTGATACCCCCGACTAGCCAACAACATCCCTGTGGTAAGACCGCCTGGTCCCGCTCCCACAATAATCACTTTTTTCATGTCGCACTCCTCCAAATCAATGCTAAAATTATCTCACAGAAGTTTTTCAATGTGAGTCTTGAGGCTCAAGGGTGACACCCCTGGAGCATATCTTCCAACTACATTTCCCGCAGAATCCACTAAGAATTTCGTAAAGTTCCACTTAATAGCAGAACCAAGCAAGCCAGATGATTTCTTCTTTAAGTGTTGAAATAAAGGATGAGCACTAGGACCGTTTACCTTCAGTTTCTGAAACAGAGGAAATGTCACCCCATAGTTTAATTCACAAATGGCTTGTATGTCTTCAGATTCACCTGGTTCCTGATTCATGAACTGATTACAAGGAAAGCCTAACACAACAAAGCCCCTGTCTTTATAGGTAGTATACAATTCCTCGAGTTCTTTAAACTGGGGTGCGAAACCGCATTTTGTTGCGGTGTTCACAATCAATAAGACCTTGCCCTCAAATTCTCGTAAACGAATCAGATTTCCTGTCGTGTCATGAACCTCAAAATCATAGAATATCATACAAATCCTCCTTCTTCAAAGCAAAAAATAGATTGAGAGACCTATTACCATAGAAATGACTCCAAATACATTTAGGAACACAAAATAGAGAAGATGCTTGGTTCCAGGTTCTGCTGTTTTAGACAAGGCCGATAGTAGCGCAGTTACCACAATAGGAAACAATGCTATTTGCAACCCAGAAGATAGTGGGAGCTCAGGGTTTGCAAGTAAAGATGCGATACTGAGCCAATTTAAGACAATAACCAGCCCTCGAGCGCGAATTGAGCCTAGAAAGACAGTAGCAGTTCTCTTTCCAGCGATCAGATCCGAAGGATAATCTGGCAGCGAGGTTGACACAGCACAACCTAGATGATTGGGAAGCAACACTAAACCAACGATCCACGGGAACCCAGTGATGGAACCTGCTTGGATGTAGTAACCAAACAGAGGAAGAACGACGGCAACCCCGATCATCTGAAGGGTTTCTCCGCCTCCTCGGTAGGATAGCTTTAGTGGCGGGTAGCTATAAGCCCATAACAAGAAGAGCGCTACGCCGACGAAGAATAGCGACAAGGGACGGTTGCATGCAACGCTTAGCACAAAGGCGATGAAGAGATTAAGCCCCACCATTAACCAAATGGCTCTGAGCATAGTAACCCTAGAGATGTCTCCGTCTACAAGCACTCGCGAACCACCAGAGAAGAGATTAAACGTGGTGTTAAGCTCGTCTGCTTGAACGTCAGCAAAATCATTAGCGTAGACGATGAATAACTGTATACATAAGCCAAAGAACTGTGCAATTACAAACAGAGGCCAACTCCATCCTGCGCGTAAAGCTAAAGCCATACTCTGGCCTAGCAATAAAGGGAAAAAGATGTAGAGTTGTGATGGTAGTCGTGAGGCGCGCATCCACGCACGACTAGAGTGTTTAGACCACATAGTTTTCTAGTTGCGGAATAAATTCCCGCATATCCTCCATCAGGATCGCATCAGGGTTGCACTGTAGAACCATGCCATCCATATACATCAGACTCTTTATAATTGGAAACATCCCTTTCTCAAAGATCATGCCGTGATGTACTCCGAGCTTTATGGTATGCATCATCTGCTCCGTTAGGCTCACTTGTGCTACTGTCTTTCCGGGGAAGTCTTTATATAAATCTAAAAATTTTGCCAGAAAAATCTGATAGCGCTTATCAGTTAGTCGGCGATCTGACATAGAGTGTAGAGCAGTCGCGCAGGCAGGAAAATCATAAAAGCTAAGACTCTTCATGAACTGAAAAAGCCCTCGGCGCATCTTGTCCGACACTCTCCCAATTGCTCCGCAATCCACGAAGTAGAAGGTATCCCCATTGAGCATAACGTTGCCAGGATGGAGATCTCCATGGAAGATGCCCTCGCCAAACATATAGAATCCATGGATGCGAAATAACCGCTTAAGCTGAGTATAAGCTAACCGCTTTTCCTGCAAAAGAGTCTCCAAGGTATCTCCTAGTATCTCTTCTGCTACCAATACACTTATGCTAGATAAATCTGCATACATTCTAGGAAATTCCAGGTTCTCTAGATTAACAGCTGCGGTGTGCTTGTCCCGAATATCTTTTAAAATGGTCTGGTTTTGGATCTCGTTGGTCAAATCCAACTCGGCTAAAGTATC
>SKJB01000128.1 GCA_007116145.1 Limnochordia bacterium
TAGATCAAGGTGTCGTTTTCGTGGGAATAAATGCTAATAGCAAAGACACATATGCCGAGGATTCGTTTGAGCATATGGTTTTGATGATGGAGGAACAGCGTTTTCCTTGGACTTATTTACGTGATGAATCGCAAGATGTAGCCCGTGCGTACGGGGCTTTGCGGACACCACATTTTTATGTGTTTGATGAGCAGCGTAAGCTTGTTTACACCGGTCGTGGCGTGGATAACCCTCGTGACGCTGCAAAATCTACGATCAATGATTTGCGGAACGCATTAGTCGAGCACCTAGCGGGTAAGCCTATTTCAACACCATTGACGAATCCAATTGGTTGTAATGTTAAATGGGTAGGTAAAGATGCTCATTGGATGCCAGCAGAAGCCTGCGATTTAGTGTAGCGTTTCTTAGAAAGCAGCCTACGAACAACAGGCAATTCACCCACGTTTATAACGTTGCGATGAATTGTCTTTTTGTTTTTGGCCATAGTTCTGATTATTTGAAACAATTTACATTTGTCCTTGACAGAGGGCTAAATTTATAGTATTCTTACAAACAGAAAGGGGGATGACTATGGAAGGCTCAGTAAATATTGGACGGTCAGAGAGAGGATTACTTGATAGATTGCTAGGAATGGTGGTGGAAATGGATCCAACTTTTTTAGTAATCGTTAAACATCCAGACAAATTTGGGCCCATTCTAATTGTACTACTTACAGTATTAGCGTCTATACCTACCACGATATATGGGTATCACACCATACCAAGTGTTGAGGGAATGCCTGATGTGGGTAGGGTTTATTTTGTTGGTGTTGGACTTATCGGTATTCTCATTGCCCAAGTGGCTTTGCTGTTTGTTAGAGCAGGGGTTTTTACTCTGTTCTCAGCTTTGTTAGGAAACAAAGCGAGTTTTAAGGCTAGTTTTTCAGTAGCGGGCTATTTGCAATTTCCTAGCCTCATCGCGGTGGCTCTAGGTTCGCTTAGTGTTTGGATATTTGATAAACCACTATCGTTTAGCCTGGGATCTGTCGTATCTAGTGTTCAACAATCCTCGCCCTTGGGCGTGCTACTAGCAAGTGTGAGTGTGTATAGTATTTGGTATATAGTTTTAAGCATGTTTGCACTTCATCACTTGTGGGCAGTTTCTAAAAGGAAGGCCCTTGCTTATACTGTGATAATGTGGTCTGTGATTGTATCAGTGGGTATGGTGGCAGCTAATTTTACTAGTTAGTGAGTTGTACCCATAATTAAGATTAATCTGTTTGTGAAGGGAGCGGACCACTGTGTCACGTCGCAAAAAGCTGCTAGCCTTAGTTGCCCTATTAGGTTTAGTAGGTATCAGTGTAGTAGTCGGAGTGTTTGTTGGGGAAGGGGAATCACAAGCAATTATTGTTGAAGCAAAGCAATTAGCACGCAAGCCATTTCAAGTTACTGTAACGGGATCTGGAATTGTAGAAGGTATTCATAATAAAGAAGTTCGTTCGCATCTAAATGGTCGCATATCTCATTTGTTTGTGGAAGAGGGAGATTTTGTTAGTGTTGGAGAGGTAGTAGCTCAACTCGATGACCGAGAGCTGCAAACCCAGTTGATAGCGGCTCAGGCTTCGCTGGCTAGTGTTGAAGTTGAGGTGGCTCAACTACAAGCTGATGTTAATTGGACGGATGTAGCAGACTCTTTTGATGTACGTCAAGCTCGATCTCAATTAGAACAGGCAAAAGCAAGGTTAATTGAAGCCCAGAAGGGACCTGCAATGGCGCAAGTAAAACAAGGACAGAGCACGGTTGAAGAGAGTAAATTGAACCTGAACCAAACCATAGATCATTTTCAGCGGATGGAGCGGTTATATAATCAGCAAGCTGTAACTAGACAACAGTATCAAGATGCTTTGCACGCTGTTCAAGTTGCTGAAAATCGTTATGCCAATGCACAACTACAACTTGAGTCATTATTTGAAGAATCTATTCAGGTTACAGTGTATCAAGGACAGGTGTATGATAACGAACTGCAATTATTACAAGCTACACAACGGGCGCAGTCTCGCCTGGATTCTTTACGCGCAGCCAAAGTGCGGTTAGCCCAAGCGCAAGATCACGTGGCAGCTATTATGCAACAGCTCGAACGCATTCATATTCAGTCGGATTTTCGTGGAGTAGTTAGTCGGAGTTACGCAACTGTAGGTTCTTTTGTGACAGGTGGCTCACCCATTATTGAGCTGGCAGATTTATCGTCAAAAGTGGTGAAAGCTCCCATTGATGAAGTGGATATTCCCCAGATACACGTCGGGCAAAAAGTCCGTATTACTAGCGATGCTTTAGTTAATCAACAAGTTGAGGGTCAGGTAACCCGAATAGCAACGCAACCACTATACGAAGGTAAAGTAGCAAAATACGTAGTAACAATTGAGCTGGTTGATCCACCTGAGTCTTTGCGGCCAGGAATGAATGCAGATGTGGAAGTAATTATTATTAGTCGAGAGTCCATTGCCATCCCAATTCAAGCTCTTCAAAATGTGTCCCAAGACGAGCAGGCCGTAACCACTACAATCCATGGTATACAACAAAAAGTGTTTTTGATTCGTAATGATGTTATTGTGGAAGTCCCTGTTATTGTCGGTGAAATGAGTTTAACAGATGCAGAAGTAATTGAAGGGTTAGAACCTGGGGATTTAGTGGTAACAGGTAAGTATGCTGTTTTACGTCAGTTAAAAGCTGGAGATCACGTTAAGGTCCAATAGGGAGTGAAACCATGATAAGAGTTACAAATCTATCGAAAATCTATCAAACGGGTTCCATAGAAGTGAGAGCTTTACTAAACATCTCGTTAGAGGTTGTAACTGGAGAGTTTGTGGCAATTATGGGGCCATCCGGTTCAGGGAAGTCGACTTTAATGAATGTACTCGGCTGTCTAGATCGGCCTACGTCTGGTTGTTATCAGCTAGATAATCTAGCAGTCAGTACGTTGGATGATAAGGAGTTAGCGACAATTCGCAACCGAAAAATTGGATTTGTTTTCCAGACATTTAATCTATTAGGTCGAACCAGTGCTGTGGCGAATGTAGAAGTCCCTCTGATGTATGGTGGGGTTAACAGAAAAGCTAGACGCCAAAGAGCCCTTGAAGCTCTTGCTAAGGTGGGTCTCAGCCCACGTGCCTTCCATAAACCCAATGAATTGTCGGGTGGAGAGCGGCAGCGGGTAGCCATTGCAAGGGCAATTGTGTCTAATCCAGCGATTATTCTTGCAGATGAACCGACAGGGGCTTTAGACACAAAGTCGGGTACGGAAGTCATGGCTATCTTAGAAGGATTACATCAGCAAGGCCTGACTATTATTGTTGTTACCCATGATCGGGAAATTGCTAATCATACACAACGTATTTACCACTTTCGCGATGGGGAAATCCAATATATCGAGGAAGTAAAGAATCGCGTTATCGCAGTTGCAGATCGAGTAAGTTAGGGGGAAGATGATGGGTTTTTTAGAGTGTTTTCTCTTGGCTTTTGATAGCTTAAGAGCCAATAAATTGCGTTCCGCCCTAACTCTACTAGGAATTGTTATCGGAGTGTCGTCGGTTATTACTATGGTATCCATAGGCGAAGGTGCTCGGTATATGGTATCTAGTGAAATTTCGGGGTTGGGTGCAAATTTATTATGGATTCAAGCAGACTATATGAATGAAGAGGTGAAAAAAGGAAATTTTCAAAACTTAACCTTGGAGGAAGCGAATCGAATGGCCCAATTAGCACCAGCTGTAGCGGCTATGTCTCCACAATTAATGACAGGTGGACAATTACGCTATCAGAATAAGAGTGAAGATATCAGCATTGGAGGCGTAAACGAGCATTTCTTAGATATACGTGCCATTGGCTTAGGGAGAGGTCGCTTCATTGCCGACCTCGATGTCGATTTAGGTCGTAGAGTGGCTGTGATTAGCCATCGAATGGCAGAAAGATTATTCGGGTCAACGGATCCAATTGGTCAGACGGTACGTATACGCGATCAACAGTTTGTGATTATTGGGGTTTTAGAAGGTGAGAAGTCTGGAATGATGGTAACGGACAGCACAACAGGTGATAACTATGTTTATGTCCCCGTAACCGTTGTACAAAGAATGCTAGGCCATAGTCGCGTTCCTGTCCTTTTTGCTCAAGCAAGGGATCCGCGGGTAGTCTCGGATGCGCGACAACAATTAGCGCGAGCGCTAGAGTTGATTCGGGGACCAAACCACCCCTTTGAGGTACAGTCTCAGGATAGTATGGTAGAGTTCTTTGGCACAATTATAGCAGTTTTTACAGCTATTCTTGGTGGTATTGGTAGCATCTCGTTGCTCGTGGGTGGTATTGGCGTTATGAACATCATGTTAGTATCGGTTACTGAGCGGACAAAGGAGATCGGAATCCGTAAAGCGCTAGGAGCTCAAAAAGGAGATTTACTACGGCAGTTTTTAATTGAATCCATTGTTTTGTGTTTAGTGGGTGGTAGCTTTGGCATTATCTTTGGACAAGGAGGATCGCAGCTTATTGCAGTTTTTGCTCCGTGGCCAGCCATGATATCTTTGTTATCTATTGGGGTTGCTGTTGGCTTTTCGACGTTTGTCGGTATTGTCTTTGGAGTCTATCCAGCCTATAAAGCTGCTCAACTCGATCCAATCGATGCTCTGCGTTATGAATAATCAAAAAAAAAAGGGAGTGAAGCATTATGAAGAAGGTTGTCTTGCTAATGGCATGTTTATTATGGTTACAGGTATCGGGATTGGTTTCGGCCACACAGTTATTCGATTTGGAAACCGTGCGGGAATACGCTCTTAGTGCAAATTCGGAGTTTTACTTAGCACATCTTGATGTGGAAATTGCGAAACTTCAGCGTACTAATGCCCAAGCGGAACACTTACGGGTTGCGTCAGTGGTATCAGTAAAACAAGCGGAGAATAACTTGCTTTCAGCCAAGCGCCGACTTGAGTCAACAGCGCTACAGATTAAGGTAGAGGCAGAAAGTCGCTACTACAATGTGTTAAGCTTAGCCCAACAGGTAGAATTAGCCATCCAATCCGTTGATCAGGCCGAGGAGCAATTACGGATTATTAATGCTAGATACAACGAAGGTCTAGCCACTCCCATGGACATATCTCGAGCGGAGCAAGGTTTATTTCAGGCAACTAACCAACTAACTAGGGTGGAAGGTCAATCGAAATTAGCTCGTTTACGTTTGTTAGACGTCCTCGGCTTACCCTTTGAAACCGAATTTGCTGTCGATGATCAGGAATTTAAGTTTGAGACCGTCGAATTCTCTGTGGAGCGCATTCCTGAATTGCTGGAAATCAACAATCCTGATATGTTACAACTCGCTGATCAAGTGCAAGTTGCTAGACTTGACGAGAAAACAGCAACATCAGAGTTTACAGCGCCTTTAATCCAAAACTTGCGAAGATTGCAGCGAGAAAAAGTAGAAGTGCAATACGCACAGCTTGCCAATAGATTGTATTTACAAGCGTTAGAATTGTGGAATAATCTGCAGATTCTTGAAGCATCGTATCAGTCTGCACTTAACGAAGTTGGCATAGCGAAAGAAAATAGTCGGGTCGTACTCTTGCGGTTTAATGATGGATTAGAACTACCTTCGAGTGTTATGAGTGCTCAAGTAGACTTAAATCGTGCAAATCAACAAGCAATAAAGGCTCTATTTGATTACAATATTGCTAAATCCCAGTTTAAAAACCTAGTTGGTTTACAGTAATGGAGGAGGTATCTGTGTTCAAACGGTTTTGTTTAGGGTGGGTGCTAGTGCTATGTCTAACAACAGTTGGCATAGCCCAACCGTTAGAGGAAATAGGACTTGCTGATTTTATCAACATGGCGTTAGCCCACAATCCAGCCCTTGTCCAAAGTAACTTACAACTAAAGGAAGCGCGCTTAAAGCAGCAAGTAGCATTAGGAGCTACAAAACTTAACGTGCAAGTAGGTTCGGAAATCTTACGCAGACACATTCAGAAATTCAGCTCGGGCTATCCTCTACCCCAAGGTGAGTATTGGGACGGAAGATTCTCCCTCCGCGCAGGCACATATCTCCCTGCTGGTATTAAATTTGGGGTAGTCGCAGACTGGTCCGATCGTTATGTAGTAGGAACAGATTACAAATTTGATCCTTTTGCTGATGAACACTACCAGGTGACTCTCCAAATGTCTAGACCGCTATTCCGAGCAACAGATAACCTATCTATTTATCAAGGCGTGCGCGGGGCGACGCAAGCCGTCACTCAACAGGAATTAAATCATGTCCGTGTAGAACAGCAGGTTAGGGTGGAAGCAGCTCAGTCGTTCTATGGACTGTGGAAAATCCAGGAACTTATTGGTTCTTTAGGCAAACGAATGAACTGGGCGAAAACACAAGCAGAGCTATTAGAGGGCCAAGTTGAAGCTGGTTTAGCTCATCGGATCGATTTACAGGAAGCTCGATTGCGACAGAGAGAATTGGAATTGGATCTGAATATCGCAAATCAAAATCTGCTGCTTCAGAAGGAAGCCCTAGCACAAACACTCTCGATTAACTTGCCAGATAGATTTGTTGTTCATCCTGGTAAGGTGGATCGGTCTACAGTTCAAGAATTCATTCCGCTGTCTGCTATTTCGCCTGATATCGCCTTAGCACATTTTCAGTATGAGGCAGCGATTCAAGCTCTACAACAAGCCCAAGATCAAGGGGGTTTACAGGGAGAGGTACAAGGAAATATTTCTGACGATCGAAACTGGACGATTAAGGTAGCGTTTCAATATCCACTTTTTGATAGCCGGATGACTACCAACCAGCTAGCTGTAGCGAAGCTCCAAGTTGAGCAAGCTCGTAGCCATATCGAAACAACGACCTTCTCCGTACAGCAACGCAAGGCTGAGAATATGCAGAGGATCACAAACGCGACTAGCCGCCTAGACTTAGCAAAGGAAGGTCTAGTACTAGCCGAAAAACGATGGAAAATTGTGCAGGAGCGCGATACGTTAGGCGCTGTTTCGTTTGGTGAACGTTACAGTGGAATGGAACAACTTGAAGTGAGTTATCTTCGCCTAATAGATGCCACCATTGAATACCACCTTAGTCAGTTACACGGCCAAATACATTAATTCAGCTTGGCACAACTGTAGTAATATGGTAGAGTGTAATAAGAATGAGTTGAGGAGTGGTGTATATGATTAAAGATGTTTCACAAATGGAAACCGAAATACGATCGGGTATGCGCGGTGGCAAAGGCGATGTAACGATTCAACACGTTTTTAAGGGAGATGAACTTAAAGGGCAGGCACGTTTAGTGGCAAAGGTATCCTTAGAGCCTGGTAGTTCTGTTGGTCTTCATGACCATGTCGAAGAAGAAGAGATCTACTATATAATGAAAGGCAAAGCATTAGTGGTGGATGCCAATACTAGTAGAGAAGTTGGTCCAGGTGAGGCGATTATAACTGGCGATGGCAACAGTCATTCTATTGAAAATATTGGACTTGAGACTCTTGAATTCTTTGCTGTAATCCTAACATATTAAAACGACTATTAGTTTGGTTATATACGGTATTGAAATAGTGAATGGCTAAACTAGAGCAGATTAAAGCAGGAAATGTGGACTATGTCAAGAAAATTATAGTGATACACAACGAAGGAGGATTTTCATGACATTTTTCCCTGAATATGTGGGACCTGCTGCTTTTGGCATTAGAATGGGAGTTATTGGCCCAGGAACTGATTTAGAAAGACTAGTAGTGGATGCGGTCATTCAGTGTAATCACGACGAGTTACTAGATAACGGTGACGTGATTTGTATAACGGAGTCGGTCCTGGCCCGATCGCAAAACAATTATGTTACCCTAGATGAAATCGCTCAGGAGTTTCGCGCAAAATTAAACCTAACGGAGAGCGGCAAAGTCGGTGTAATTTTCCCGATTGCTAGTCGTAATCGTTTTTCGATGATCATGGAAGCGATTGCGAAAGCTGTGCCCCGGGGAGAAGTGGTGGTACAACTATCGTGGCCCACCGATGAAGTCGGAAATGAAGTGATATCCGAGGAGTTTTTAGCACCTTTAGGAAAAACGCTCTACGACATCATTACTCCAGCGGAGTTAGAGGGGCAAGATTTTTCCCACCCAATTACTAAGGTGGATTATATTAAGTTGTACAAAGAAGCGATTAAGGCAATTGGAGCTAAGGCTACTGTATTTTTAGCTAATGATGCGCGTGCAATTGAAGGCTATAATTGTGACGGTATTATTGTGGCAGATATCCATACCCGTTCAAAGACAAAGGCGGCAGTGGACGAAATAAGTAGTAACAGCATGACTTTGGTCGATATTTGTTCCGACGAGAATCAAACAGTCTGGTCTGAATGGGGTTTGCTTGGGAGTAACATGTCAGCTGCTGGTAAACTGAAACTAGCGCCAAGATCTGCTAGTGCCTTTGCAGAATTAGTACAACAGCGAATTATGGACAGGATCCAAAAGCGTGTTGAGGTTATTATCTACGGTGATGGTGCATACAAGGATCCAACAACGGGTATTTACGAGTTAGCTGATCCTAAGCCAGTTTTTGGTGCTACTAGTGGGTTTAGTGGTGCTTTTCGTGAAGGAGTCAAATATAAGTATTTAGCGGATATTGGTCTGACTTCTGGTAGGAATGAACATGAAATTGAAGAGTTATTACTGCAAAAGCAAGCCGAAAGCTACGAGCAGAATCAAGTTGAAACAGAGGGTACTACTCCGCGCAAGCTTGAGGATGTGATTGCGAGTCTCGCTGATTTAGTTAGTGGATCAGCAGATGCAGGGACTCCGGTAATCGTTGTTAAAGGTTTCTTTAGACAATAAAATACAGATTAAGGCCTAGGTGTATGAACTTTAACTACCTAAGGCCTTAATTTGATTTTAAATGCCTACTTCATAGCTGCAATTCTGACAAACCATAGTACCACACCCACCACAGGTAAGACAGTCACTGTACGCACTTGCTGCACCAAAACCTTCGGTGCAGTTACATTCCACAAGTTTACTATTCCCACAGTAAGCGCAGGACTCGTCACTTTTTCTGGGGTTTTTATCTCCTTCCGTTGGTAAGAAATCATTGGCTTCTTTCATGCTGTTCTCCCTTTCTCTCGTTTATTCTTGGGCATAGTATGCCAATGCAAGTAAGAGATTATGACTTGACTTAGACCTGCAGGATTCCAGCTTTGAATTGTCGAATTTAATATAAGGTAGGATTTAGAAAGGGGTAGTTCTCACAATGGAAGTAAAATATGAAGGCTCTAAACTGATATTGCCAGAGATAACCTGCAATTGTGGGATGCACCATGCCAAGCCAGATATGGACATCTATATTGGCAAAGGGATTATCGCACAAAGTGTAGATTTTATTGCCCAGCGAGATTTTGGAAAAAATGTAGTTGTAGTAACCGATCAAACACTCTACCAGATAGCGGCTAAAAACGTAGAGAGTCGGTTACAAGCTGCTGGTTATCAGGTTACATTGTGTTGTTTAGAGCGTGAAATGCCACTGATTCCAGACGAACGTGCACTTGGTGAAATTTTGCTAGCTGTAGATAACGATACGGACTTTCTCATTGCTGTGGGTTCGGGCAGTATTACTGATGTAACACGCTATGTGGCGCATCGCACGCAGAAGCCCTTTGTTTGCATTGGGACAGCCCCTTCGATGGACGGCTATACTTCGGTGATTGCGCCGCTAACTCTAGGAAATCTTAAGGTAAATAAACCCGCTGGTTATCCCAAAGTTTTGATTTGCGATCTAGAGATAATGGCCGATGCACCGTATAAAATGCTGATAGCAGGATTTGGTGATGTTTTAGGTAAACACATTGCAAAAGCGGATTGGTTGTTAGGAAATATTATCAATGATGAACCTGTGTGCCCAGATTGTATAGCCCTAACTAGCCAGGCGGTGCAAAAGTGCGTCGATAATATTGAGGAAATAAAGAATCGGACAGAACAAGGGATTCAGAGTCTGATTGAGGGTTTGATTTTAGCAGGACTAACCATTCTCATTATTGGGAATACCCGCCCAGTTGCTTCTAACGAACATGGAATCGCTCATTATTGGGAGATGATGAAGCTTTTAAAGGGCGAAGAACCCCCGAGTCACGGTATTTCGGTTGGAGTTGCAACGGTCTATGCAGTGGCCTTTTTTGAGTATTTTTTACAGCAAGATCCCTCCGCCTTTAATATAGAGTGCGCTCAAGCAGCTTGCATAAGTAAAGCGGAACGAACAGCTATTATTAAAGAAAAGTATGGAGAGAAGATTGGTGCAGCTATTTTGCGAGATAATCCCAGTGATTTTTTGGATTGGGAGGAGCAGTATCGGCGTTTCCAAAAGATTACCACTAATATGGATCGAATCCGAAATGAATTGGCCTTTTTGCCCACAACAAGACAAGTCAAAGACATGTTTGTGCGATTGGGTGCTCCCTATTTAGCTGGTGATATCGATATTAACGATGAGTTGCTTCTAAATGGATTAATATACGCTAAGGATTATCGCAGTCGCTATACAGTATTTAAGTCGGCAAATGAATTAGGAGTGCTACAAGATATTATTAACCGAGTAATTCATTCTATTAAATAAAGCGTTAGATGCTGTGTGAGAAAGGGTCGTTGTAGGTGCGTTCAGAAACGTTGTCAGTAGACAATAGAAATAAGTTTGTGCCGTATCCCAAAGCCAGGTTTATGGTGATGAGTGATATTCATTGCTACGATAATAACTTAGGTGTAGATGGACCAGCTTATCAGCGGATGATAGCACAAAATAATGAAATCAAACTGATGAAAGACAGCGAAGACATCTTAGATGCAGTGTTAGCAGATGTTGAACTTCAACAGGTCGATTTTTTGCTGATCTGTGGAGACTTAACTCGAGAAGGTGAAATGGAGAGTCATCAACTCGTGGTTGCAAAACTAGAGACTTTAGTAAAACGTGGCATCCCTGTGTTTGTGATTAATGGAAACCATGACATCAACAATCACCGGGCTCGTAAGTATGTGGAGGATAAAGAAATTGTGATCCCGTCGATTACTGGATCACAATTTAGCGAATTATACTCTGCTTTCGGTTTTGGGCAAGCAATACATCGCGATCCCCACTCCTTAAGCTATGCGGTTCAACCCGTACCAGGCTTGTGGTTATTAGCCTTAGATTCCTGTCTGTGGGAGAAAGGGTTCAAGGTTGAAGGCCTTTTTTCTCGACAAACCCTAGCCTGGATCGAGCAGGTGTTAGAAGATGCTAAGCGCCAAGGAATACCAGTAATAGGAATGATGCACCACGGCGTTTTGGAACACTTCCGCGAGAATGCAAAATATTATAGTGATTACATTGTAACTGATTTTCAGAAGGTTAGTCGGTTGTTTGCTAAACATGGTTTATCCATCGTGTTTTCTGGGCATTTCCATTGTCAAGATGTGGCTTTTCAACAGTTTACTGAAACGGATTTTCTGTATGATATTGAGACAGGCTCTTTGGTCACGTACCCTTGCCCGTATCGGATGATCCATATGGAAGGTGAAGTGATGGAAGTGAAAAGCAAGCGGATTACAGAAACTGCTCAGCATGGCGGTGCGTTTGCTAGCTATGCGTATGAGAGTTCGTATAACTTAGCAGCTCTAGCTGTTGCTAAAACGTTAGTCCGTTGGCGTGTACCTGCTCGTGATGTGGAACGATTAGTGCCGCAGATAGTCAGGGCTTTTCAAGTGCACTGTGAAGGAAATGAGGAAGCGGCCCCGACCGCAGAGGTGATTGACCTTGCTGGTGTCGGACGTTGGGGGCGATTCATTCTAACCTTAAAAAAACCCTTGTTAGAAAGTTTGTGGAAGGCATTGCCACCACCAGATAATCAACTCGTGATTAATCTGCGGACAGGCAACTATAGTGGTATAGATGGATAAATATCTAAGTTAGTTTGCATTTTATTAACAAAAAACGGGTTGTATTTGCTGGTTGGATATGATAAAATTTGTCTCAATACAAATAAATATTGATATTTCGTGTACACTCTTATCAAGAGCGGCAGAGGGACTGGCCCGATGAAGCCCAGCAACCGTCAAACACATTTGTTTGAAAAGGTGCTAATTCCTGCAAAGCGTAAGCTTTGGAGATGAGAGCTAGATCTGTTTGTGCTAGCCTCTCTATCTTCTAGGGAGGTTTTTTTGTGTTATACTACGAGACGAGGAGAGGTTATAATGAGTAAAAAATTAGGTTTTGATACATTGCAAGTGCACGCAGGCCAAGAGCCTGACCCCACGACAGGTTCACGTGCTGTTCCAATTTTTCAAACCACGTCTTATGTATTTAAGGATGTGGACCATGCAGCCCGTTTATTTGCCTTACAAGAATTTGGCAATATATATACCCGGATCATGAATCCAACAACCGATGTCTTTGAGCAACGAGTAGCGGCCTTAGAAGGCGGAGTGGCGGCTTTAGCTGTAGCTTCTGGATCTGCTGCCATCACGTATGCGATTGAAAACATAGCCGGTACTGGAGATGAAATTGTAGCAGCGAGTACTCTGTATGGCGGTACGTATAATCTGTTTTCGGTGACACTCCCGCGGTTTGGTATTAAGACAGTGTTTGTCGATCCCGATGATCCAGAAAACTTTGCCAATGCAATTACTGCAAAAACCAAGGCAGTGTTTATCGAAACGATCGGCAATCCAGGTATTAACCTAATCGACATTGAAGCTGTAGCAAAGATCGCTCATGAGCATAAAATCCCATTAATTGTCGATAACACTTTTGCTACGCCGTATTTGGCGAGACCAATCGAGTATGGAGCTGACATCGTAGTACACTCTGCTACTAAGTTTATTGGTGGACATGGTACATCGATTGGCGGAATCATTGTGGACTCTGGTAAATTTGATTGGGCTGCAAGCGGTAAATTCCCTGGATTAGTGGAACCTGATCCATCGTATCATGGCGTAAGTTATGCAGAGACCTTCCAAGGACTCGCGTATATTATCAAAGCAAGAGTGCAACTATTAAGAGATACGGGTGCATCAATAAGTCCTTTTAACTCCTTTATGTTTTTGCAGGGCCTAGAGACCCTATCACTGCGTGTCGAGAGACATGTGGCCAATGCCACAAAAATTGCTCGCTTCCTGGAAGCTCATCCGCTAGTTTCCTGGGTAAATTATCCCAGTTTAAGAACGAATAAGTATTATGAGCTAGCGCAAAAATACCTGCCTAAGGGTAGTGGTTCGATTTTCACATTTGGGATCAAAGGCGGGTCTGAAGCGGGCAAAACATTTATAGAGGCTTTAGAATTGTTTTCGTTACTAGCAAATGTGGCTGATGCGAAATCTCTAGTCATTCATCCAGCGAGCACCACCCATGCGCAGTTATCGGAAGAGAGCCAACGCCAGGCGGGTGTTACACCAGATATGATTCGACTCTCTGTTGGAATTGAAGATGTAGAGGACTTAATTGCGGACTTAGAGCAAGCGCTGCAGCAAACTGTTGCTAAATGATTTTGAGTGAAATAAGGGGGATTAGCATGCCGGTAAAGATACCTAGTGACCTACCAGCGCGAGAAATACTAACACAAGAGAATATATTTGTAATGGACGAAGAACGAGCGGTTCGTCAGGACATTCGACCGCTGAAAATTGGGATTCTTAACCTAATGCCTACAAAGATTGCGACAGAAATTCAGTTATTGCGTTTGTTGGGCAATACTTCGCTCCAAGTGGATGTGGACCTTTTACATCCAGAAACCTATCGTTCTAAGCACACACCGGCAGAGCACCTGTATACGTTTTACAAGACCTTTTCTGAGATTAAGGGCAATAAATATGATGGACTAATTATTACTGGGGCTCCCGTGGAGCAAATGCCCTTTGAGGAGGTGGCCTATTGGCAGGAGCTAGAGGCCATAATGGATTGGACTCTGTCAAATGTCACATCCACGTTGCACATCTGTTGGGGTGCACAGGCAGCACTATATCATCATTATGGGATTGCTAAGTATCCAATTTCGCCAAAACAATTTGGGATATTTCGCCATGGTATCTCACAGAAGAATGTACCGTTATTGAGAGGTTTTGATGACTGGTTTTTCGCCCCACATTCGCGGCACACTGAAATCCGCCGAGATGATATCACAAAAATTGCTGGGCTTTCTATTTTGTCGGAGTCGGACGAAGCGGGTGTGTATATAGTAGCTAGTAATGATGGCAGGCAAATCTTTGTAACTGGACATGCAGAATATGATCCTTGCTCACTCAAGACAGAATATGATCGCGATCTGGGAAAAGGTTTGGATATTGCTGTGCCCAGGAATTATTATCCCAAGGATGATCCCACGAAGCCGCCGGTGGTCAACTGGCGAGGTCATGCTAGCTTACTGTTCTCTAACTGGTTAAACTATTATGTTTACCAGGCGACCCCTTATGATTTAAACGAACTGGTTGGGCAAGAATAGAAATCGGCAAGAACAAATCAGAACCAACCTTGATCTTTAAAACCTAAGCCTCTTTTGGTATAGTAGTAATTGAGAACTTGCACAAGATAAGGTTCTCAAAAGGAGGTGGTTGATATGATCAACCAACGGAGGTGTGAGGCCTAACTAAATAGGTTAGACCTCACTGGTTTGTAGGTGGGGGCACCCTTAAGCCAATGGGTGTCCTCTCAATACACACAAAAAGAGGCCCATTAGTGGCCTCTTTATTTAGGTTTTATTTGCTACCCTGCTAAGCGATCCTGTTTTTGCGAGCTACAACGACATATTACTTCTAAAACCGAACTAAATAACTGCTAAACCACTTTACTTTTTACCGTAATTATGGCATACTATACAAGATGCCTTCAAATCTTTGCAATTATCTAACTAATATTTTATCATAGTTTATCGGATATGTCAACGGATACCCCGCTCAAATTGTCCATATGGAAGGAATGACCAGCAATCGATAACACAGAACGTAACCAAGAACAAGATAGATTAGATTATGTAGTCAATGAAATAAAGTCCCAATTACGAAATGTTTTGGATAGTACCTCAGCGTATAGATCTCAGATGCGAACGATGCGTCGTTCGATTTGGGAAGATTTACAAATTAGTAGTGCATCAAATGATTACGAGGTAGTACAGTACATTGATGAATTGAAACGCCACGGCAGAGATTTTGGCATCAGTCAGAAAAACTTGAAAAGGCTGCAACTCCTAGACGCATCTCCCTACTTTGGGCGAATAGATTTTTATGATGAAGAATTTGCTACAGTTGTGACGATATACATCGGTATTGCATCATTAATCGATGAGGAATCAAAAGAGCATCTCATTTATGACTGGCGTGCACCTATTGCGAGTATGTTCTATGACTTCGGAGTGGGAAAGGCAGAGTACGAGAGTCCTGCAGGAACCATTACGGGTGATATTATTTTAAAACGGCAATATCAGATTAAGGAGGGAGAGCTTCGGTATATATTCGACAGCGATCTCACAATCGACGATGAAATCTTGCAGGATGTATTAAGTAAGCATGCTGATGATAAGATGCGAAATATCGTCTACAGCATTCAAAAAGAACAGAATTTGGCTATTCGTGACGAACAAACTCAAGTGTTGATGGTGCAAGGTCCTGCCGGAAGTGGCAAAACGTCTATTGCCTTGCATCGTGCAGCTTATTTACTATACCGGCATCACCAATCCTTAGATGCTAGTAATATCGTGATCTTTTCGCCTAATCGTGTGTTTAGTGACTATATCTCTCATGTTTTACCACAATTAGGCGAAGAGAACATTGGGCAAGCCACTATGCAGGAATATGCCTATCGTATTCTTGGGACATCTTGGGATGTGGAAGATTTATACAGTCAGCTTGAAGAATTGTTTATGCATGAGAAAGATCAAAGCCAACTAGCGCGCACGCAAGGCATAGAGTTCAAAAGCTCTAAAACCTATTTTGAAACTGTCCAAACCTATTTAAACTATGTGATCGAGCAAAAAATAAAATTCTCCGACCTCATTGTATGGGATCAAGTATTGCTGAAAAAGACTGAGTTTGAACAGCTTTTTCGCGAGACGTATCAATATCTACCGATCAAAAAACGTTTAGATAAAATACGTCGACGGATTCACTTTTTACTGGATCCAATGAAAAAGCAACGAATTCGCGATTTAGTTTTGGAAAAAGAAAATGAACCCGATCGCATTGGTGAATCCTCTCGCGAAGTAGCAAGCATATGTGTGCAAGAAGTGCATGAACAACTGCAGTCAGTGTGGGATCAGGTGAATGCGTGGCTAGTGTTGGATACACTTGATTGTTATTGCGAATTATTCTCCAATATATCCTTAATGCAACAGCTCACAAAAGCGGAATTACCAACGAATTGGTCTGAGATTTGTCAACAGACTTTGTATGCCTTGGGGAATCAGCAAGTTCATTACGAAGATTTAGCTCCTTTGTTATACTTAAAAGGGAGGATAGAAGGATGGCCCACGTATGAACATATTCGCCATGTGATCATTGACGAGGCCCAAGATTATTCAGTCTTTCACTATGAGATATTTAAGAATGTGTTTCCGAAGAGTACATTTACAATTTTAGGTGATTTTAACCAAGCTATTCATCCTTACTTAGTGCTGACTAGCTACCATGATCTCGCAGGGGTTTTTGCTTCGTACAGTCACAAGATGATTGAGCTAACCAAAAGCTATCGATCGACGCAGGAGATATCTGCGTTTACCCGTGCAATCTTAGCCAAAGATCAAGAAGGAGAAAATGTCGCTCGCAGTGGCGACAAACCGCAGGTGATCCAAGTAGATGCAGAGTCGATAACAGTTCAATTGATTAAAGATATCACAGAATCCTGTAACCAACAAGCCCAATCCATTGCTGTTATTTGTAAAACAACGAACCACTGTCAAGAGGTAGCAACCCTGCTTGAAGGCAAAATTGAGTTTGCCCTAATTACCAAGGAAGATGAGCATTTTACCAAGGGTGTTGTAGTAGTCCCTGTCTATCTAGCAAAAGGACTAGAATTCGATGCTGTAATTGTATCGGATGGCGAGGCTTCCTGCTATGGAAAAGATACCGAGCGAAAGTTGTTTTATACAGCTTGTACTCGAGCTCTGCACCAACTTTTCATTTATTATCAAGTGGAACTGACACCTTTTGTAACGCAACTTGATTCGAAATTGTATGAATCAATATCATGATATGAAGGAGGTAGTCGTTTTGGAACTAAAAATACCCGATTATATCCAAGATGTATTAGAAGAAGCCGAAATCGGCAGTGATCCGATTTATGCAATGCTCTATAGTGATCTAGACACTGATGGGCAGTATCGAGGAACTTGGATCTGCCTTACTGCTAAATGGGTGTATGTGGTTACACAAAAGCACTACAAATCGCAAGAAGAGCAGGAGCAGAAACAAAAGCAACTAGCCACTCGTTCTAAAGTCCGTCCTTTTGCTAAAAAAAAGCAACAGACAGTACGTGGTGTAGATCTGGACGAACGCAACAACCCTAAGCAAGTAAGTTTGGCTGCGAAGTACCCGATCACGGCGATTTCAAAGTTTAAGTCCCAGTCCTTTGTAGGTAGTGTTGCTCTGATTGCAGAGATCGCAGAAAAAGAAATAATTATTTGTCGGGCATCTCCTTCGAGGATTAAAGAATTTAATCGATTTTGTAAACCAGCAAACACCATTGTTAAAGGGGAAGAGTTAAAGGACGAGAAACAAGAAGATGAGGAGAATACAAAGTGCCCTAAGTGTAAGCGACCCTATCCCGATCCCAAACGAGCCGTGTGTCCCCGTTGTCTGGATAAAAAGTCAATCTTTAAACGAGTCTTAGGGATGACACCCCAATACAAGGGACCTATTAGTGCAATGCTATTTTTGATGTTTACGAGTGCTGTTCTCCGTTTGGCTGCTCCATATTTGAGTGGACGAATTCTCTTTGACGAAGTGTTGGTAGGAGATGGCAAGTATGCAGGTCAAATTGGATATATTGTATTCTTAATTTTTATTACGCAGTTAGTCGGTTTACTCTTAAGTATAGGGCATGGACGAATCAATGCTGGTGTGACGGCACGCATCGTCTATGACTTAAAAACATCAGTATTTGCCTCCATGCAAATGTTATCTTTAGACTTCTATAATAAGCGCCAGACAGGGTCTTTAATGAATCGAGTGAATCGCGATGCGATGCATTTGCAGTACTTTTTTCATGATGGAGTTCCGTATTTTATCGTAAATTTTGTTACATTAGTAGGAATAACAGTTATTATGTTTGCGATGAATTGGAGGCTAACACTTTTTGCCCTGCTACCAGTACCTTTAATCATTTTATCTGTGAGAAAGTTATTTCCGCATTTATGGCGTTTGTTTTCGAAGCGCTTTCGAGTAGATGCCTCGCTTAATTCTGTGATCAATGATACCTTAACTGGAGTGCGGGTGGTCAAGGCTTTTGGCAAGGAAGAAGAGGAGATACAGCGTTTTTCAAATAAGAATAAGGATGTTTTTGGTGTTAACGTCGAAGTAGGAAATTTGACTACAACAATATTTCCGCTACTTTCTTATTTGATGGGTCTTGGTGGCCTAATCATTTGGGGCGTGGGTGGCTGGGATGTGGTGAATGGGCGCATGACTTATGGTACTTTGCTAACATTCACTGGGTATTTGATGATGCTCTATGGACCGCTAGAATTTATGACACACATTGTAAATTGGTGGTCATCATGTATGAATTCGGCTCAGCGCATGTTCGAAATAATAGATTCTCAGGATTACCTACCACTACCTGACGAGCCTGTGCGCTTACCGGATATGCAGGGAAATGTGGAAGCAAAAGATGTCGAGTTTTCCTACGAGGAAGGAAAGCCGATTCTAAGTGAGGTTTGCTTTCAAGTGAAAAAGGGTGAGATGATCGGATTAGTCGGTCACTCAGGCGCAGGTAAATCGACTATGATTAACCTGATAGCTCGTCTCTATGATGTGAATGCCGGTTCTATAAGTATTGATGGTGTGGATATCCGTGAGATCGATAAAGATGATTTGAACAGGAAAATCGGAATGGTTTTACAAGATACCTTCTTGTTCGAGGGTTCTATCTTTGAAAACATAGCGTACGCCAAGCCAGGAGCCCCATGGGAAGAGGTAATTCGCGCTGCTCGGATCGCTAACGCCCATGATTTTATTACTAAATTACCGGATGGGTATGAAACAGTAATTGATCGCAAGGGCCACGATTTATCAGGTGGAGAAAGACA
>SKJB01000099.1 GCA_007116145.1 Limnochordia bacterium
CTTGGGAACAGCATTTACGCAGTATCATGCGCAGCTTTTAGCTAGATTCACAAAGAATATTATTATTGCCTTTGATGGAGATGCTGCCGGTGCGAAGGCGATTAAGCGCGGTTTAACTCTTTTACGCAAGGAAGGGTTGTTAGTTCGAGTTGCTCCTCTAGAGAGTGGAGATGATCCTGATACATTTGCAGGTTCCCATTCAGAAGAAGAAGTCCAAAGTTGGCTAACTAAGGCATTACCTTTAGTTGAATACTTAATTCGTACTGAGATTGCTGCGCACAATTTACAGGAACGAGAAGGGAAATTAGCTGCCTGTAAAGAAGTAATACAAATTCTGCAACAGTTAGATAGCTCTGTGGAACAAAGCGAGTACAGTAAGTTTGCTGCTAATCTTCTAGATATTGAACCGAGTACAATTCTCACAGAGGTTCAAAAAGGGACTAGCGACCGTGATTCTAAGGAAATTGTTAGTAATAGGGGTAAAAACTTACATATTATACCGCAAAATAGATATACTATTAAGGATCTGCGAAGCAACACCATTCCAGTGGGTCCAGTAAACCCCAATGAATTAGTAGAACGAAATGTTTTACGTTGGATTTTACGAAATCCCTCATTAACAGAGGATTTAGCTTCTACTCATATCGGGCCAGATCAGTTTGAGAATTATGATTATAGGCATTTATTTTCTCTTATTATTAAAGGAACTTGGGATAAACATGGAGAAGAAGTAGCAGAACAGTTATTTACATCAAAAGAGCCTGTTGGGACATGGACAGAATATTTTGGGCAATTTCGAGCAGTTGTTTGGAGTAGAGCTTTAAAGAAAATAGAGGAAAAACTCGCATCGATGGAGAAATTAATAACAACAGATGTTCACCTTGAACTGAGCACTTTGTTGAAGCAGTATTATAGCATTCGGAAGGATATTTTTCTTGCAAGAGTAAAAAAAAATAAATGAAGGCCAGCTAGGAACCTGCTCGAAAAGATGCGTTTTCGATGCAATTTAGCTTAATCAGAAATAACGAAAACCAAGTGGGATTTCGCATAATTCGTCGCTCCGATGACTTTTCGAGTTTACTTCTAGATAGTTGGTGTAGGAAGTTATAACTAGATGCGCAACGACGGGGCTGTGTCCTTTGGTCCGTAGGTAGAATGTAGAGGTTTGCACCATGCTTCTAGGAAAGGGGGGATTGCGTTGAGTAATAAGGAAGCAGTTAGTTTTGAATGTGTTAATGAACTGATTGAAAAAGGTAAGAAGCAAGGAATGCTGACCTATCGGGAAATTATGGATGCATTACAGGATGTAGAACTTTCCCCTGATCAAATTGATGAAATCTATGAGAGTTTTACTGCTATGGGAATTGACATCATCCCTGAAACCGGTGAGGTTGAGGTTATTGATGATGATACTAGCGAACCAGCTGATGAAGAAGAAGAACCAGACTTAGTTATTGCCATACCCGAAGGAGTCGGTCTAGATGATCCTGTACGCATGTATCTTAAGGAGATTGGTCGGGTTCCGCTTTTATCTGCTGAGCAGGAAATAAATTATGCGAAAAGTATTGAAGACGGTGATGATGAAGCTAAGCGACGCTTAGCTGAAGCGAATCTTCGATTAGTGGTTAGCATCGCAAAACGTTATGTTGGACGAGGAATGCAATTTTTAGATTTGATTCAGGAGGGAAACCTCGGTCTTATTAAAGCAGTTGAAAAGTTCGACTACCGTAAAGGATATAAGTTTAGTACTTATGCGACCTGGTGGATTCGCCAAGCCATTACCAGAGCAATTGCAGATCAGGCCAGAACAATCCGGATACCAGTGCACATGGTAGAGACAATTAATAAATTGATTCGCGTATCCAGGCAGCTTTTGCAGGATCTCGGTCGCGAACCACAACCAGAGGAAATCGCTAAGGAAATGGATCTAGCTGTGGAACGAGTGCGTGAAATCATGAAAATAGCTCAGGAACCTGTCTCTTTAGAGACACCGATTGGTGAAGAAGAAGACAGTCATTTAGGTGATTTTATTGAGGACCAAGACGCCCCTGCTCCTGCTGAGGCAGCGAGTTTTACAATGTTACGTGAGCAGTTAGGGGATGTGTTAGAATCACTTACACCGAGAGAGCAAAAAGTATTACGTCTACGGTTTGGATTAGATGATGGACGAACTCGAACCCTAGAAGAAGTTGGTCAGGTATTCGGCGTTACAAGGGAGCGTATACGGCAAATTGAGGCAAAAGCACTAAGGAAATTACGGCATCCGAGCCGTAGTAAAAAGTTAAAGGATTTTCTCGGGCAGTAATGATCATTTGTTGACATTACTGCCACCTTATTGTATAATGTCAAAGTAAGTTAAGGACCCCTAGCTCAGCGGTGAGAGCAGCAGACTCATAATCTGTTGGTCCTGGGTTCAAATCCCAGGGGGTCCACCATACTATATATGCAACACCACTGGATAGTGGTGTTTTTTTAGTTAAGAAAGGAGTGGAGTAATTGGGAGTTAAACATAGTCGTGAGTATACAATAATTATTGAGGAATTAATGAGTGCGGTGATGCAAGTTGACAATTTCTACCAGTTTGTGGAAATGACCCAAACCCACTGGCAATCTCTCGATATTTCGGAACAGGTGGAAATGACCCGAACTATCGCTGATGACTTGCTCTATGGTCTTGAACTTGAAGCAAACATAGAGCTTGGCAGCGGTTTAGTGAGTTATGATCGGGCAAATCATACAATTACAGTATCTAGCAATGATCAGTTAGTGAAACAAATTAGCCTAGTTTAGCCCTAACTATTGTGGAGGGATGACGAATGAACAGCAGAATTAAAGCCCTGCCTGTAGTAGTTATATCTGGTTTTCTTGGTAGTGGTAAGACATCTTTGATTAATGCAGCTTTGACGAATGATAAAGATTTAAATGTTGCAGTTATTGTCAACGAGTTTGGAGCAATTAGCATCGATCATCATTTAATCAAGGCAACAACGAGTAATGTAATAGAGTTAGCGAATGGATGCATTTGCTGTTCGATTCGTGAGGATCTTTTAACAACCATTAAACACATATTAGCGAATGCTAATTCGGTAGATTACCTAATTGTGGAAACAACAGGACTCGCTGATCCTATTCCGATTATTCAAACGCTCTTACATGCCTCTTTAGAGAATCATATTCGACTCGATGCACTAGTTACTCTTGTGGATGCAGCAAACTACGAAAAAAATATGTGTGTGGCAGATGTAGTAACGCAACAAATTCGTGCAGCGGACTTACTTATAGTTACTAAGGCTGATCTCGTGCGCAAATCCTCTCTAAAGGACATTGAGAAGCATCTGTTAACTCTCAACCCGCAGGGACGTGTAGTGTGTAGTTCACTGGAGAGTATGCCCTTAGGATTGTTGTTCGATCCAATTAGAAGCAACACATATGGACAGACCTCTAACGACCATACCCACGACCATACCAGAGAGCTTCATCGCCTTGGAATTGAGAGTTTCATCTTTACGAGTCCACATCCATTAGAGTATCGTGCAGTGGAGCGATGGATTAAGAACGTACCTGCAGCAAATATTCTACGCGGTAAGGGTCTGCTTAATCTTAAAGGACGAAGTGCGAGTTATGTGTTTCACTTAGTCGGTGCTCGTTGTAGTCTTGAAGTGAATGGATCTTGGGATGCAAAAAAACCAGTGACTGAGATTGTAATAATCGGGTGGAATCTAAACCATCTGGAACTAGCAGCTAGCTTAGAGCAATGTGTGGTTGATAAACGAAGAAGGTGACATTTTGATGGAATCCGTGCAAGTTTTTAGTACAGTGTTTTTGAGTGTTTTAGTAGGAGCGATTCCGTTTCTACTGATTGCAGTTTTAACATCAGGCCTGATTGAAGTGTTTTTATCGCGTGAACTAGTTGAACGTCTATTACCCAAAAACAAGCTACTAGGAGTGTTGGTGGCTCCATTAGTAGGTTTTCTTTTGCCGTTATGTGAATGCGGGATAATTCCCGTGTCTGGTCGTCTGATGCGTAAAGGTATTCCCACAGGTGTTGCTGTTGCATTTATGCTAGCTAATCCAATCCTAAATCCATTCCCGCTGATCTCTACGCGTTTAGCGTTTCCTTTTGCACCTCAAATGGTTATATGGCGCATGGTAAGTGCATATGGGATCGCGGTATTTATCGGTATCATTCTAACTGTAGTAGAGTATTCTAAGCCAAACTTCGCCGTTAATCGCCGGTACTTAAGTGGGGGATCCATGTTTGAGTTGCTATCCCGTCCTGCGTTACAAACCTCTAATCTCGCACTAGGTACTAGTGTGAATGCTTGGACAAGGATATCCGACGTTTTAGCTTACGCATCCGTAGAGTTTTTTCATGTGGGTCGTTATTTCATTATTGGTTCCTTCTTTGCGGCAGCAATAAATGTTTTTGTATCCCGCGATGTATTAGTGAGTATAGGGCAAGGTAGTACTTCCTCGATCATAGTCATGATGATTTTTGCTTTCTTTCTTTCAGTTTGCTCAGAGGCCGATGCTTTTGTAGCTGCAAGCTTTCAAGGAAGTTTTCCGCCTGGATCATTACTTGCTTTTATGCTATTCGGTCCAATGGTAGACGTTAAGAATATACTCATGATGTTTGTTACCTTTCGCCGCAATTTCGTTCTGTGGCTTGTTGCCCTAGTAATACTAACAGTATTCTCAATTTCATTGATCGCTAATTCTCTATTTTTCTAAGGAGGCATCATCAGGATGGTAGCACAGTCGTATTATTTCTTTTGGCGAGTCTTTCTTTTGCTGTCCTATTCCTTTTTTATTTTAGGCTTACTGCTATCGAACCAGATTCTTAGGTATATTCATCCAGATTTTATTAAGTGGCAATGGTTTTCTGCTATTCTCTTATTCTTTTTTGCTTTTATTCAAGTTGCCTCTCCCAAACTGAAAGATGCGAAACTCCACCCGCTGGTTATTTGTGCTTTTCTTTTACCCTTAGTCTTGGGGTATTTAGTCCCCCCTGTATTACTGGGAGCAGATGCAGTGCAAAGACAAGGTTGGTCTGTCTATGACACACAGTGGGGTAGTTCATCACTCTATCTTGACGAGAACTTGGTAGGTGGCTCTCACCCCATTCTAATTAGTGACGAAAACTTTGTCCAAGTTATGCATGCATTGTATCAGCAACCACAAAAATATGTAGATCGGGAAGTCGAGCTAACTGGTTTTGTGGCTCGATACCCAAGCCTTGATTTCACAGAGTTCCTGTTGGTGCGACTCATTGTATCCTGTCACGTGGCACATGCTCAGCCTGATGGATTTATTGTAGTAGCAGATAATGCAGAGGAACTGGCCTTAAATCAATGGGTGCATGTGCGTGGATATATAGAGATCGACGACCACATTGGATCTACAGTGCTAAAACTACGTGCCGTTGATATACAGAAAGTCCCTCCTTTAACGAATCCTTATGTTTATCTCTGGTAAACGCTTATAATTCGCTTTTTTAAAATTCTTTTGAGAAATAGCAGGAAACAGCATCATCGTACAGAAATATATGCTAGTGGGAGCAAGTCGGCATGGAACTCGATGATATCCTATATAGGCACTACGCAGAAAGGGGGAACTTGATGGATGTCGAAGTTTTTACGCGGTATGAATTTAAGTACGTGGTCGATTCGCTAACCTATAAACGCCTGGTTGAGGCATTAGATCCGTATGTGAATA